>JAJZOB010000017.1 GCA_021852135.1 Nanobdellota archaeon | reverse complement strand
AAATCCTTGAAAAATTAAATGAAGTTGAAGCTGAAAAATACAAGTACGATGGAGATAGCGATGCACTTTCAATTGCATGTGGTAAGTCATTTGGCATAACCGTTTTGGGGATTAAGAAATAAACATATGAACATAAAATTCGACAGCGATATTATTTTATCAATAAATCTTTTTTCTGATGTTACAAGCGTTATGCCAAGAGACTGCATAAATTTTGAGGATAAGGTAGTGTTTATTGTGAATCAAGGCCAGGCCGGTCTAGCGATAGGCAAAAACGGAATAAAGATAAAAATGTTGCAGGAGATGCTAAAAAAAGAGGTAATTGTAATAGAGTATTCCGATGATCCTGTAAAGCTATTTGAAAACGTTATAAGGCCAAACAAGCTTATATCAGGATACATAACCGTTAATGGAAAGGAAGACGAATCCAAGAAAGTAGAAGCTTCAGTTGACGGTAAAATAAGTAGCAACAAGATAAAACTGATTAAAATGCTAATGCAAAGGTATTTTAATATAGTTAGTGTAAATATTAAGTAAAAATTATGGGAAACAAGACACGTGGGTTATTTAATGGGAAGATGTTACTTCGCAGAAAGGAGAGAGTAAGGTTCAGCAAGAACAAAAGCAAGTCTTATTTCAGCGGAAGCTGGAGAAAGAATGATCCATTGGCAGGCGCACCTCAGGCAAGAGGCATAGTCCTAGAGAAGGTTGAGATAACTCCAAAGAAGCCATCCTCTGGAAAAAGAAAGTCCTGTAAAGTACAGCTTACTAAAAACGGTAAAATAATAACTGCATACATTCCTTGGAGCAAAGGGGTTTCCTTCGTGGATGAGCACAATGATGTCATAATTGAAAGGATAGGCGGTGCACAGAAGGGAGCGCGTGGTGACCTTCCAGGTGTAAAGTTCAAGATAACGAAGGTCAATGGAATATCATTGAAAGAATTAGTTAAAGGAAGAAAGCAAAAACCTGTGAGATAAAATGGAAGAAGAAAAATCATTGGAAAACGTCAAAAAGGAAAATGAAATAAAGCTCTTTGGAAAGTACAGTTTCGATGGAGTTACGGTAAATGATTTAGGGCTTAAAAATATAATTTCATTAAAGCCAGTTATAGTGCCGAAAACTTCAGGAAGGCTGTCTCAGCAGAGGCTTGCAAGAGAGAGAATGAGCATAGTTGAGAGGCTCATAAGCCATCTTATGGTTCCAGGTCATAGAGGAAAGAAACATTTAAGGACAAGCAAATTAATGTCAGGCAGGTTCAATACAGCTTCGAATCTAGTCGAAAGCGCGTTTGATATGATAAGCAAGGACGGATTAAATCCTTTGCAGGTTCTTGTAAAAGCAATAGAGAACTCAGCGCCCAAGGAAGAGGTAATGACTCTTTTGATAGGAGGGCAGAGACTTGCAAAGCAGGTTGATACTGCGCCCATAAGAAGGGTAGACCTTGCATTGAGATGGATTGCAGAAGGAACATATCAGCTATCAGCAACAGGCAAAAAGGCAGACAGGGCATTATATGAGATACTTACACAGGCAGCAAATAATCAAGACATAGCATTCCCTATCTCAAAAAGAATAGATACTGAAAGACAGGCTGCATCAAGCAGATAAATCTGAGGTTTCACTGAATTTTAAGGGGCGACTTTTCTTATAAAAAGAAGGAAAGCTGTGTGAAGTATTCCATTGCTTTCCGGCCTTAGTATATCTCTTTCGATTTCGGTTTTCCAGTTTATTTCATTGTTTTGTATTAGTCTTTCCACTTTCATGTTTTTAGGAAGCAATCTAAGTGTTTTCTCTATCTGTATAATAGAAGGGGAGTAAGTAACTATCCTTGCACCGACTTTGAAGTTTTTTGCTATTATGGGTAGCACTTCCCAGGGATCTGGCAGATCAAGAACTCCGCAGTCAAAATTCCTTTCTTTTATGCCCTTTTTTACATCCAAGTTGCTGAATTTTATATTCTCTAGGTTAAACAGCTCCGCATTTTTCTTTGCCATTTTCATGAATTCCTTCCTTATTTCATATGAAAATACTTTTATGTCTTTTGAAAGATTTGCCAGTGAGCATGCAACAACTCCAGAACCAGTTCCAGCATCGAATACCTTGCTATCATTTTTTACTCCTAGGTACATTGCCATGCTTCCAACGTCTTTTAAAGTTACTATCTGCGGCAGTCTTATTATCTTCTTTATTAAGTCAGGAGTTCCAGGTTCAATGACATAAAATGCATTTCCATTGTGTGTTTTTACCTTAGAGCCCGGTTTTTTTCCCTTTATTTTGCTAGGTTTGAATATTCCGAATTGGGTATTGCTTTCTTTGTCTCCATCTATTACTATTGAATTGTTTTCATTAAGCAAGAATATTCTATCTTTTTTCATATCTCCGTTTTTATAATATTCACCATGTTGCCAAAACTTTTGTTTCCGGCTATTTTTTCAGCATTTGTAAGTATAAACGTTATTGTCTTATAAACGGTGCTATAGCCCATGGCATTTATAAGATCCTTCTTTACAATTGATTTCTTGTTTAATATCAAGGCAACAACCTTTATGCTATGCTGGCCGTATAAGCAAAGGAAAACCCCCCTTTCAATTTCTTTTGGTTCCTGAAATGCATTTTTTATTAATAGTTCATTGAATTCCTGCTTTACAGGTTCTTTGTCTTCCCTCGTTTTTTTGATGGCTGTTTGACGTTGAGCAGGTTTTGGCTTTTCATCCTTTGCATTTATAATTGATTTTACAGTGTCTAAGCTTAATCCCTGTTCATAAAGGTAATCTGCCTTCTGTCCTGTCTGGTTATCCTGCGCAGAGACTTTTTTCATGAAATCCACAAGGTTCTGCGAGATGTATCTTTCTGCGGAGGAAAGCGATTCCGTGTTAATCACCTTCTTTTCCCGTATTTTGGCTACCAATGCCTTTTCTTGGTTGTTTAAGGTCTGCATAAGCACATTCAATGCTTTTTCTCTGTCCTTTTCAAGAAAGTATACTGGCGAGGAGCCGAATTTTCTAGCCGTCTTTTTTATCTCGCCTCTTGCTGCAAAATAATCTACTATTGTCTGTGTCTGTAAAGTATCCTTTTCTATTCTTTCTGCTATCTCCAGTATAAGTGAAGGGCCCTCATTCAATTTACTCATTATCTTGTCATAAATCTCATTTATATCTTCCATTATTAACAGTCCACCATATATTATTTATATCTTGCAATTTAATATTTAATAATAAATGCTAGTATTGTAATATATATGATAAAGATGAATACAGTTTCATTCTGTTTGTTATTGTGTTTAACCAATATATTGGACTCTTTACAGATTAATACCATGACGGATTTATAGCATTATGGATAAAAAAGGGCAGATATTCACAATAGATTTGCTTATTGCGTTGTTCATATTCCTGCTTTTATTTACAACTGTTCTGCTTTTTCTTTACTCAAATGCAGACATAAACAATTCTTATTCTTCGTATTATTCACAGATAACCTCAAATTATATCAATAACCTCGCAGTTCAAGGGGCTAATTCTTTACTTGGTTCAGAGGGTTACCCTTCCAATTGGTATTCCTTTTCGTGCAATCAAATAAAGCAGCTTGGTGTAATGTACAATAACTTAGAAGTGTCTCCAATAAAGCTGTATAACATTACTACCTTGCCTGTTTCGTGCCTGTCTTCTCTGTTAAAAGGCGGCGATTCGTTTAATATAACCTTTTACTATCTGAACGGTTCAATCTTAATTTTGAACGGAAAGGAGGTAACTGCCGGCTTTCCAATAGATTACTCTTCCAGCTACGTTGCTTCTATACAGAGATTTACTGTGTTATATCCTGGAAATGAAATAATTAGGCTTTCTTATACGGAGTGGTCATGAAAAAAGGACAGGTTTTTACGATTGATCTTGTTGTAGGCAGTATAATAATACTTAGTGTTATAGCCTCTGCATATGCAATAACAAGTTATTACCTTACATTAAATAGTTCAATAACAACTGACAATGACTTTCTATCACAGATTTATTCTGCAGTATCCTCCTTTTCAGTCGTTTCTTCTACAACAAACCAGCTTTTGTTATTTCAGAATGGTGGTTCTGTTTCCACGTTAAATTCCTACGTATCCTCTGTTTTAAATCTAGAGATCTCCAGCCCTTTTCTCCTTGAGGTATTCACAAAATCCAATTATTCCAATAATGATACTCCCTCTAGCCTTATATTTTCGTATAACTCCAGATTTTCTTCATCTCATTCCTACTCTACCTTTTATGAGCCGTTGCTAATAACGAATTACAGCAGTGCCTGCGGATCATCATGCAATTCATCTCTATCGATAAAAAGCGTTTTTCCTTCCTATAACGACACGATAAATGCACCTGACTGCAACGTGCTTTATGGAAACGGAACAGTAACTGGGTGGACTATATTGAATGATACTCCTTCAGGGCACTGTACAATTCTTGTACCGTCTTATGCTGGCCCAAACAGCTATGATGTTGTAACCTCTTCTTCAACAGGGGTTTCCACCGGCTCGGCTACTTTGCACATCCTTGCTTTAGATCTTCTAAAACTTGAAGTCCAGAAATGAGCTATATAAATATTATGGATTTGTTTTTCTCCTCATTTCTAAGCTTTGTTTCCATGTTATTTAGCTCTGATTCAACATCTCCTTTGTAGACACCCAACTTTATAGCAAGGTTATTTATATTCATCAGAAGCTTGCTTAGTTTCTGGGCTTTTTCGAAATCTATATTATTTTTGTACTGGTTGTATAAAGTTATCTGCTGCAGCAGCTTTTCATATAAACTTTCCTTTTCCTCCATCATTTCCATTTTTATCCCCCCTCATACCTATTTTAGAAATATTCCAAATAAAAAGGGCTGTTTTGTATTACTTGTATATTATTGAAATAAATTTATTATTAACTGGCTTGTGGTCATTCAGCAAAGTACATATTTGCGGCCTTCTGTTCTGCATCTAACCGGCTCCCTTTTTGATTTATTCTGGGCCGTCCGCTGTCTTTGTCTCTTCTAATAGTGACATCTATATTCTTAAGGAAATTGTTTATTGCCTTACTCGTACTTTCTATCTGGTCCGTCATTCCTTTTACACCCTTTTTACCGCTGAATAATATGCTTTTTGGACAAGTGGAATCAAGGAAAGCAAGGTCATGATCAACGACTATTGCACACTTGCTTCTTGAGGAAATAAAGGAGGAGATTATGCTCATGCATTCCAGCCTATCTTCTATGTCTAGATTTGCAGATGGCTCATCTATAAGGTATACATCAGCTGGTTTCATAAGCGTAGTTATTATTGCAAGTTTTTGAAGCTCTCCGCCTGAAAGCGTATTCACATTTTTGTTCATCAATTTGTTTATTCCTAACTTACCAATAGCAGATAAAATACCCAAATCCTTTTCGTATTCTGGATTTACACTCAATAGAGCATTGCTAACAAGCATATCAAACGGCTTCAGTACCTGGGGTTTATATGATATTTTTATGCCCAAATCAAGTTTGCCTATGTTAGTTTCAACCAGCCCGGCAAGTGCCTTTATAAATGTGCTTTTGCCTATTCCATTTTCTCCTATTATACCTATTATGTCCCCCCTGTAAAGTTTTCCACTCTTCGTATCCAGCCTGAAATCCTTTAGATCAACAACAAATTCCGGCCACGAAATGAAGGGTTCATTTGTAACTGGTGGCAAAGTTTTCTTGATTTTTATGCTGTAATCCCTGAATCTTACGTTTTCAGTGGGTAGATAACCCTCCAAATAGGTGTTTATTCCATTCCTAGAAGGCATAATGTGCGAAGCTATCCCGTAGTTAGATTCGGAGCCGTACAAAACCTGTATAAACTCTGTAAGGTAATCAAGCATTACCAAGTCATGCTCAACTACTACCACAGTTTTGTTTTCAAGTGCTTCTTTTATCTTTGTAGCTACGTTTATCCTTGCGTTTATATCCAAGTAGTTCATAGGCTCATCAAATATGTATACATCTGCTTCTTCATCCAATGTTTTGGCTATTTCAACGATCTGCGCTTCACCGCCCGATAAAGTTTCGGCGTCCCTATCTAAAATGTCCTCTGTTACGAGGTTAAAGCGGTTTCTTTTTACCATATCTTTAACCTTCCCAATTTGTGTGAATGACTGCGCTTTTTTCGCTATTTTAAGGTTGTTGCTGTAAAGTTTTGTAAGATAAGGCTGTATGTCCTTTCCCCTAAATTCCTTTATTACCTCCTCATATGAATATTCTCTCTTGAAATCACCAAAATTTGGAACAAGCTCGTTTGAAATAAGTTTTATGTTTGTGGTCTTCCCTATTCCATTTCTTCCTATTAGGCCGACTACCTTGTTTTCTATAGGAGTTGCTATGTTAAAGGTTCTAAAGGTGTTAATCCCGTACTGAAACGTAATCTCCTTGGCCATTTCATCCGGCAGGTTTATTATCCTTATTGCGTCAAATGGACACCGTTTTACACATATGCCGCAGGATATACAAAGGCTTTCAGTTATAGCTGCTTTGCCGTTTTCCCTTGCATACACCGTTTCCTTTGCCCCTTGCCTTACTCTTGGACAGACCTCTGCACAGATGTAATTGCAATTATCCGGTGCTTCGCATTCCGATTCCTTTATTACGGCAACTCTCATTTTCTTGATATCATATCTTTATCAATAAATAGGTTGTTCTTTCTTTTTAAACTATCTATGCTTTCTCTCTCCTTTATTATCCTGTCAAATATCTCATTATAGGTCAATGTTATCTTGTCTATTGCATTTTTTACGAATTCATACCCGTAAAATTTAGAAGCAAATTCCGGGTCTTTCCATTTGTCTGCACTGTCATGTTTTAGAAGGTAATCCACTACCTCCCTTGGTTCTTTAAGTGTTTGATTGAATTCAGAAATTTCATCTCCCACAATGTTGGACAGGACTGCTATCTCAATAATATAATCGTCAATGCTTCCCTTGCTTATGGCATAAAGTTCTGCGATTGCTTCATTTAGTGTGTGTTCTCTGTCTTTTTTATAGCTCTTGGAGTGACCTATCTCATGATAAACCGTCATCTTTAACGCGGACAAATATTTTTTATTGTATTTACTGAGGGTTTCCACTTCTGATAAAAGCTTTTCGTCTATTCCTATCACGTTTTCGTTACCAATGTGCATGTTATACGAAAAGGACCCTGGTACAAACTTATACCCTTTTGCATCTTCGCAGCACATTCCTATGATATTTTCTAGCTTGTGTATGTCTTCTGTGATTTTCGCAAAGTCATAATTATTTTTCATTTCTTAGTATGAATGCAAGCCCTATAAATACTTTTTATAGTTATAATGTATTCAACTTAAATGGAAAGCAATGATCCGGAATGTTCAATCGAAGAACATGAAAAGATACTGAAAATGCCAAAAGATAATCACAGTGACCAAGAAGTAAAGGATATCCTTTCAAAGTACAAAAAGGTAGCCGTTGTTGGCATGTCTAGGGAGGAAGGAAAAGACAGCCATGAAATACCTAAATATTTAATAGGCAAAGGGTATGATGTGACTCCTGTAAATCCAAATGCTGATTCTATACTGGGCAAAAAATCATATCCTTCGATTTCCTCAGTTCCAGGAAACCCGGAAATAGTTGATATTTTCAGGCCTTCAGACAAGGTTTTACCCGTTGTTCAGGCTGCAATAAGCAAGAATCCAAAGGTGATATGGATGCAGGAAGGAATTTCAAATGATGAAGCTAAAAAAATCGCAGAAAGCAAAGGAATAACAGTAATATTTAACAGGTGCATGATGAAAGAACACGTTAGGTTATTTGGCGATTAATGGAAACAAATATATTATAAATTGTACATTAGTTTCTAAGTAGGGCAATTATTAGAATTTATGGTAACCGCGGTTTGTGAATGCTATAAGTGTAATTACAGATTTAACTATGAATATATCCGGGGGGCTTCCTACCATTCAATAAGACTTGTGAACAAAAGAATATTCCGCTGCCCTAAATGCAAAACCCTGCAGAAGTTTGATTTAACAAATAAAGGCCCCGATAAATCATTAAAAACATATGGAGATAGCTCCGAACTAGGAATTGGCACAAAGATCTGGGTTATGCTACTTTTGCCAACATTTATACTTTTATTTGCAGGTGCCTCTTTCTTCATTTTCATACAACCTTTGTATCTTCATTTCGTTTTGATTGCCCTTGCTGTTGTATGGGTATTCGGATATCTTTTTTATCTTATAATGACAATAGGCCCGAAACCAGCAAAAATAAATAAAGGAGTTATGTGATGGTATACAGCTTTGTAATTTCAGCAGGTAGTACAAATTTTATACTTGCTCTACCTATAGCAATCGGAATAATTGTTATCCTTCTTGGGGTTTTTTCCAAGAAAAAGAATGAAAACACGAGAGGAATAAAAAATACTTTTTATACTACAATATTGGTGGGTTCAGCCGTTGTTATAATAGGGATAGTTCTGTTTTTTCTGCTAACTATTCCATACACAGTCAAAATAGGAAATGGCTATATCTATGTATCTGGATCTAGCATAGATGGTGGCAGCGTTAATGTAACTTCTAATGAAATCGAATCAGCATATATAGGCAATATAGAAACAGGTAATCTTACCTTATCTGTAAGAACTGATGGTACAAGCATTGGAAATATAAATGCAGGCAGTTTTTTACTTAGTAACAATGATAAAGCATACGTTGCATCAGAAAACAGCACCGATGTAATAATGAAACTAAAGGATGGAAGTTATCTTATTGTAGGAAATAACGATACAGATGCTTTATCGGCTATAATTTCAAAGTATGTTTACAATGTAAGCTGATTTGCAAAAAGCAATAAAAAAGCATTTATCTTATAACTATCCATACTAATCTATGACAGACTATATGTTAAACAGTAAGTTCAATGACCCCTTCAATAAGGTCCAGTTTGGAGTTTCTATCGGAGAGAGGAATCAGTTAGAGGAGTTTGCCAAGGTCCTTAGGAGCGGTGCAAGGATGGTTGAAATAGATGTAGCAAGTGTATATGGCCTTGGTGGGGAGCAGGGTAATGCCGCAGACACTATCAGTAAAACAGAAAGAGAAGCAATAGCAAATCTTGCAAAGACAAATGATGTTGATTTAAGTGTTCATGCTCCCTGGGCAATAAACTTTTCAGGGATAGAGCCTCAATCCAAAGCCAAATCCGAGCTATATGAACATGTTGTTGAAAGAGAGATAAGCACTGCTTTGGAATTTGCCGATGATATAAGTAAAAAGCTAGGTAGACAGAACATGCCAGTTATTTTTCATGCTTCTTCGGACAATCTTTCAGATCCAGATAAAAGCCTAGTTTATTCAGTTTATGACCAAAGGGAAAACAAAGTTATTCCAGTTACAAAGCAGGAGATTGAATTGGGAATTGATACAAACAAAGTAAAAGATCAAGAAGAAAGAAAAAGACTGGCGATGCAAAAGTTTAAGGATTTATACGGAGAAAGCTTTTATCAAAAAGTGTTTGAAAACAAGGATAATAAAAAACTTGGATTTGTTTCTGATGATGGTAAGGTCATACTTAGTCCGGAAGGCTCAGTTGAACTTTATAAAAAGAGTTTATCACAGCAGCTTAATCAAGAGAGAGCAAGCCTCAATATAAGCTTAAGGAATCTTGAATATCAAAAGATGGAGCTAGGAATTAAGATGGAGAATTTGAGGGCAAAATTAAATGACCCAAAAATAGCCATCGACGACTTAAACAAGTATCGAAGTGAATCTAAGAAGGTTGAAAGAGAGATTGGGAATATAGATGAAATGGTTAAAAATCTTAATCAAAAGTATGCAGAACTTGAAATAGATGAAAAAAACCTTCCAAATCGTTTCGTATCTTATGACAAAAAGGCACCCGAACTCGCTGCCGAAGGAATAGTTAAAGCTGCGATGTTTTCTTATAATAATACTGAATCAAAGCCAATGATACTCGTTGAAAATCCAATGTCCCCCGACATGTCACTAAGTGATCCAAGGGACACCGCAGAAGCAGTAAGGATAGCAAGAGAGGAATTCGCAAAGGAGCTTCATGAAAAACAGCGTTTATCCCTTAAGGAAGCAGAAAAGATAAGCAGCGACCTGATAGGTATAAACCTTGATATAGGGCATATAAACGTCTTTAAATCCTACATAAATCCGAATACTGGTAAACCGTATTCTGACAAGGACATAGTTGAAATGGCAAAGGCGGCTGGAGATTATCTAAAAAGATATCACTTGAACGACAATATGGGAAACAAAGACAGTCACCTCCCTTTGGGGCAAGGAAACGCGCCCATAAAGGAGGTTTACGATGCAATGATGGAAAAAGGGCTAGATGTTCCAGCAATAATGGAGGTGTTTGGAGGATTAGGTGGGCTTGAAGCTGGAACTGTTCAATCGCTTCAATACATGGGTGCGCCTTTATATGGCAATACACCTTATGTATCTTTGCCTTCATATTTAGGCCAGCCTTATTCTTCTATAGTTGGGGATTATTCCTCTTATTCCAATCTTGGGTTGAAGCAGGATATGCTTCCCTATGGCGGTTTTTCAGGCATATTCCCTGCCGCGGGGGGAGGTTACATGGAAAATAAAGGCAATTCAAGCTTTTCGGGGGCGCCAATGGCATGATGGAAGAAAACAATGAGAAGGGGCATTTGGAGTTAAAGGGATACGATGCAGCTTATAAGTTTGCAAAGGGAATATTCGAAAGATACCCAAAGGTAATGAAAACGATCGTTTTATTCGGTTCTTATAGCAAAGGCAAAGAAACAGAAGACAGTGATGTTGACATAATGGTAGTAATGGACGATGTTTTAAATAAATTGGATGAAACCGTTCAGTCTCTGATATTTTCGGATGTTGACAAGCTGGTAAAGGAAAGCCAAGTTAAATTACACATAAACTTTGTAACTTTGACTGCCTTCTGGCGTGGGGTTATAGCTGCTGATCCCGTTTCAGTAAATGTTCTGAAATACGGAGTTCCTTTGATAGATACAGGTTATTTTGAACCGTTGCAGGCTTTGCTTAACATGGGGGAGATAAAGCCTACAGAGGAGTCAATATACGCTTCTCTAACAAGAAGTGAATTATACATGAATTCCGCAAAGCTTAAACTTGCTTCTGTAGTTACAGACGTGTACTGGGCCGTTGTAAATTCTGCACAGGCTGCAATAATGCGGCAAGGGGATATACCGCCATCACCAGAGGTAATACCTGAAATGCTTTCGAAACTAGAGGGGAGAGGGTTGGTAAACAAGAAACAAATTGATGATTTCAATGAGATATTCACGCTTGGGAAAAGGCTGTTTCATGGTGAAAAAATAGATATAAACGGAGAAAAAGCCCAGGAAATAATCGTAAAGGGGATAGAATTCAATTCAAAGATGGCAGATCTTGCAAAATCTAAATAAACAGGTTTATCAATACGCCTAGAAAGGCGCTTATTGCAGCTATAAGCAATCCTATGCCTGCGGTTTTTAGACCTTCTTTTATCTTCTGTCTTTTTTCTTCCTGAGAGTAACTTCCTATAAATGCAAGTATCACCAAACTTAAAGCAAGTGAAATAATGCTAGTTGTAACGTTTTGTGCTATCTTTAAAGAATAATATACTAAGTAAGGCAGAAGTACGATGACACTGCCTAACAACGTGGAGAGAAAGCCTATCTCAGCATATCTAAGATTTTTAGCTTTTTTTAGCTTTGTAATCTTCTTAGGGTCATACTCTTTGGCAAAAAGTATCTTTCTGTATTCCTTCATCTGCTGGCCCAACACAAAATTTTCAGCGTTATAAGCAGAGAAGAAATTGGACAGCGAGCCGCTTACTCCTACTAACAGAATGGATGCAAATGTAAGCTGATAGCTGTGGAAAACTGAAATACCCAGTGAAATACCTAAACCCAGAAACAATCCATCGCTTAAGCCCAGTATTGCATACCTACTTTTTGCTCTTTCCATTAGAACTTACTGTGGCTTCATCTAAGCTGTTTATTACGGCTCCTCTGTCCTTCAAGGCCTTCTGTATGCCTTCAAAGTTTATTTTTGAGCCTTCGATAACTACCTTTAAGCCTTCTGTATGTATGTCTACCTCTACAACCTTTATGAAAACATCCCCATTCCTTACATGTTTTGCTATGTCATTAGCTAGATCTATTATACTGTACTCTCCGATGGGTTTTACTGCATCTATGACAAGTCTGCTCAAATACATATAACGTGTATTTTATGTCTGTTTAGATTAATAAATCTTTAATTTATAAGTAAGGTGCTTAACTTTTGATTTGTGGATTTATCCGGAAAAAGAAATATTTAAATAGTATCAATTTTAGTATGTAAATATGATTTCAAACAGAAAAGCACAGGGTTTGCCTATTAATACAATAATACTTATCGCAGTAGGCTTGCTTATCCTAGTTCTGTTAATTACATTTGTATTGGGTGGATTTAAGGGATTAGGCGCGGCCTCCCCTTCAAGTTCCACTCTTTCAGCTTTCTCAGCAACATGCTCAACTTACTCTACTACAACCCCTGCAAGTCTTGGTTTTCAACAGTGGTGTTCGCATACAGTAGCCAATCCTTCTGGTTCTGGAGTTTATAATTGCTACTCTAATTTGGCAGATCCACCTGGAACTGACACAGTTACAATAGTGTTGTCCAACGGTACTACTGCAGCGGGACCGGCAGGAACAGGTGCGCAAACTGGTTCAGGCATTATAAACTGCCCGTAAGCTTGAATTATAATCTAATACAATATCCAAAGCTTTTTATTTACTGACTTTGTTTTTAGTAAATGAAGAAAAGACATACTTTGACAAATGTATTGATGGCAGTATTTTTAATAATAATTCTTGTAGCCATATTTTATGCGTTTAAAACGCACATAGTTCTTTTCAATTCCTGTTATTTTTCAAATGAGACTTTGGCAGTGAATAACTCAGGGCCGTTCTGCTTGCCAAATAACGGCGTCAACATAATAATAAACCGTTCTATACTTTCGTATTATCCAAATTCCACTTTGGTCATACATAACCAGAATGTTTCTGCCCTTCCATTCTCATTTTTTGAGGGCAAACCTTTCATAACAATATGGAATGAGCCCACGAGTTTAGGCCCGGATTCATATTCCTTCCTTACAATACCGGATACGTTCAAAGTTCACATGTTATACAATGCATCTACAACTACTCGTTTCATTGTTATGACCAATCAACAGTACGTTGACTGGGTAAATACAAAGAACCTTAACAATAACTACGTGGCTATAGAAACTGGGAAAAACATTTCATTGTGGTTCAATCAAAGCACGGGGTGCGCAGGGTACGTTGCAGTGATTGAATCAGTCTCGGGAAATGCTGTAAACATCTCTCCCGATGAAAAAATACTTTATGACCCTGCAAGTTCACCTACAGGAGCGTGTGCTGGTTGAAATGTCAATTTTAAATTCTTTAATGTACATTATATAACATGGAAATCGATATTTTTGATGCGGTAAATGAACTAAAGAGCTTTTACGAAGAAAATACGCCTCTTTCGAAGATAAGTGGTTTGATAACCTACAAAAAGGTGTCTATAGGCCTTGAATATAAAGATGGCGTTATAAAGATAAAGGCTCAGCATCCTTTGAGCATAAAAATATATAAGATTTATAATATTTTATTGAGGCTTTTCCTTGTTAAAGCTGTAAAGTTAACTATTGATTTTGTAGAGAATAACCAGCAGAAATCGGTTTCAAAGCAATTCGGCTCAGATGAGAACATTGACCCAGTAATAGAAGATCTCAAGGGTTTGCCACATGACAGCATAACAGATATAGTGGTTGACACCGATTACTTCAAGATAGTTGAAACGCAGGATATGAGCGATAATGTTTCTATAATGCTCAAAAAGAACGGTAAGAAAGAGCTTTTTAAAAGCCTTTCAAATTATCTTTTCCCCTTCGTAAACATGCCTGCAAACGAGTCTTTGCTTGAGGAAATAAACTTTTCAAAACAGGAAGACCAATTAACAGTCGATATACTAATGAAGATTGACGGCTCCCCCATGGGAATAAAATCAAAGAAGGTTAGGTTGGTTTAATATGGAAGGAATAAAAACTGGTTTTAAGAATTTTGATGAGCTTACCAATGGTTTGGATTACAGGAAAGTGTATTCTATTTTTGGAAACAAAGAATCCGGAAAAGAGCAGTTTATATACAAAGTTGTTCAATCGGCCCTTTCATCAAAAAATGCGATAGTCTATGTATTAACCTCTAAGTCATACTCCGACTTAATAAATGAATTTAATTCCAGGGGGATAAACATAACTCCTTACCTTGGAGAGGACTTTAAGATATTGGATGATTTTAGCAGGACAAACTCGCCCAGTGCTACCGACAATTCCTACGCAAAAATATTGAATGGGCCTTTGGATTTAACAGGTTTATCCGTTTCCTTGTCAAGCACAAACAGCGATTTTGTAAAGGATGCAAAGCCGGTAATAAACATATTTGACAATCTTTCAAATCTATTGATATACAACAATCCTGTAACGGTATACAGATTTCTCCAGTTTGTTTGCGGCAAAGCCAAATTGGCAGGTATAACTACCTTATTTTCAATTGATATTGCTATGCATCCTCCAGAAGTTATAGAAACTATAAAAAACCTCTCGGATGCAATAATAGATCTAAAGCTAGAAGATGGCAAAAGGTATTTCAGGCTTTCTGGTACAAGCAAGGAAGTGCTTGAGTTTAAAGAGCTTGAATGATATATTTAAAAGCAATAATCACCATAATCTTATTATATGGCAGAGTTTAAAGGATTGGACGGAGTATCTGATAAGGATTTTGATCCTTACTTTGGGATAGCTAAATTGGACGAACAGCTTAAAGGCATACCTTCAAAAAAGATTGTATTGATATCTGCTTCACCATCGGTGGGAAATGAAGTATTTGGATATCAAATAATACATAAGAATATAACCTCTGGAGTAAAAGTTCTTGTTTTTCTGAATAGAACCTCTCCACAGTCTTATCTTACAGACATGAAGGAATACGATTTTCCAGCTAATGACAATCTATTTATAATAGATGCTTATAGTGGGATAACCGGCATAAAATCCGACGAAACGGACCACATAAAAGTTATAAGTAACCCTTATGATAAGGAAGAAGTAAAGACAAAGGTTATCAAGGAAATTGGTAATGGATATGGTCTGCTTGTAATAGACTCATTTTCATTGCTTGCCGATTTCTTCGACTTTTCATTTGCCGCTTCATTCATGAATGATATAAAACAGGAAATTGTAAGCAGTGACTCAGCAGCAGTGCTTCTTTTCACAGATTGGGGCTATGAAAAACAAAACGTAGATAAACTGCTTTCAAATGTTAATTCCACGATAGAGGTCAAAGGAATAGAAAAACGTGTGATTTTTGGGCAGTATTTTGCGGTATTAAAGTGCGATTGGGTTGAAGAGAAACAGCAGACATTTTCATCTGTTCTATTCAAGGCAATAAAACCTGGCGGAATAAAAGTTTACTTCCCTAAGATTCTAGTTACAGGGCCAACGGATGCAGGTAAAAGTTCGTTCATACATAGTGCTTCTAAGAACGCTGTCAGTGTAGATAAACTTGGCGGAACGATAGCTTTAGACCATGGAACAGTAGATTTTCAGGGTTATCGCGCAGATTTGTTTGGAACACCTGGGCAGGAAAGGTTTGATCCTTTGCTTAAAATGCTCGGCGGAGAAGCCATTGGAGTGTTCCTTGTAGTGGATTCAACTAAACCTGAGCAATTTCCTAGAGCAGTTGAAATGCTTAGGAAAACAGAAACTTATGGTTTACCTGTAGTAGTGATTGCAAATAAAGCGGATCTTAATGGTGCACTTAAAAAGGAGGAAATAAGAGAAAAGCTGCACTTGGATTCTGCAATAATACTGGTACAGACGGTTGCTGAGGACCTATCGAAAGTAGATCCAAACGAGCCAACAAAATTAAAGGAGGCGGGAATAAACGAGGCGTTATCTGCTTTATTTAAGCAGTTAACATAATTATTTAAATAAGAAAATCGTAAATTACATATGGCTACAAAATCAGAACAATTAAAAAGCGTTTTACAAAGATTAAGTACAGTTGGAGGGATAAAAGCATCGGCTGTTATATCAGCTAATGGTTTGCCGATGGTTTCTTTAATGCCAGAGGATGTAGATCCAAATACCTTTGCAGCAATGCTTGCTTCAATGGTAGGTTCAGCAGAAACAGCCATCAAGTCTTTGGGTGCAAAGAATACTCTAGAAAGAGTAGTTGCAGAGTCAAAGGATATAAGGGTAGTAGCAGTACAGGCAGGGACAGATGCAATACTTACGATAATGATTGATCCTAACACAAATTATGGTTTGATTCTTCTGGAATCCTCTAAAGCTTCAAATGAAATAGCAGGAATAATGAAGCAGTAATCTGGAACTTAAATGGCGTTTGTTCTTTTTATCTGCAAATATAACAATGGCAGAAGTCAAGTGGCAGAAGCTTTTTTTAATAACCTTACTAAAAAGCACAAAGCTATAAGTGCAGCAGGCAGTTCAGTCGGCAGAGGAATAAATGCTTTAGACATAAAATTAATGAAGGAAAGATTTGGGATTGATATAAGTAGACAGTTTCCAAAGCCTCCATCCGAAGATTTACTAAAAAATGCGGATAAAGTAATAATAGTCTGTGATCCTAATGACTGCATACTTATACCAAAAAGCTATGTAGAGAAGGCGGAGCACTGGTATATTCCGGAATTGGAAGGCAGTTCTATCGAAGAAAAAGTAAAAATAATGGAAAAGATTCAGCAAAAGGTTAAAGAACTAATTTCAGAGTTAGACAAAGAAAAATAAAAACATCAACTTTTTAGGCTTTTTAGTACTTCATCAACCTTGTCTATGTTATCCTGTTTTATTGCTTCTATTATCGCAAGCTTGTCCTTTTTTCTTACCTTTATCTTTTCTCCGTTTTTGGTTATCTTTAATTGTTCTTTGTCTATGTTTACAGGTAGTTTTTCGTTTCTTGGCTGGAAATCTTCATGTTCTTCTTTCTTCACGTACTTTACTTCATAGCCGTTGAACTTTACTTCTTTTACAGCTTTACCTTGCTGGTGCTTATACCATTCTTCCATGATTATTATGAGATTTCAGAGGTTAAATATTTTGTGATAGGTATTTATAAGTTATTCTAAATTATATATAATGCTTTAAGCTCAGGTTGCGTAACCTGGCATCGCGTAAGCCTGGAGAGCTTATGGGAGCAATCCCTTGAGGGTCCGAATCCCTCCCTGAGCGCTTTTTATATTTTTCAAGAAGACAGAAAAACAGTATCGAAAAATGTTTAGTTAGAATCCTCTTTTGATATTAAGGTCACATTTAAATATAAAAAAATATTAATTCTTAAATGGAAAAGGTAATAATCTTCGTAACAAAGTATTCTGTAGAGTCTTTTTACAGCATGCAAGCTATACTTACTGGTTCAAGCAATACCAATGTTGATACAGAAATTATATTTAACGGAGCTTCTGTTCTTGCCATGACTAAAAATTTCTACAATAAATTTCCAAAATCTGATATGGAAAATGAATATGCTAAAGCAATACTAGACATTTGGGATTCTGGTGAGTTTCCTGACTGGTTAAAAATAATTACTATGGCAAAACAATCAGGTAAACTAAAGATCTATTTGTGTCAGCCATGCGTAGAAATATTTAAAAAGAAATTCGGTGAACTTGAATTCTTTGATATAATCGATGGAAAGGTCAATGGCGTCGAAATATTCAATAAGCTTAAAAACGACAAGGACTATCTTTTCTTGACTGTATGAATATTACTAAAACAGTTCTTTCTGTTGGTTCTTCCTATTATTTTGTTTTATTAATGGCGTACACTTTTTCCAAGCAATTGAAAAGCGGCGAAGCTGTAAAAATCTTATTTAACGATTTTGATCCTTCTTTGGTTGATTCCATAAAATCTGTTGCTGAGCAGAGAGGGTTTTCTTTGGAGATACACGCAGATGTTAAACCAGCTTATATCGTTTTGATAAAAAATTAAATTTTCAAATGAAAGTTTCTTTGCTGGATTATTGAATCAATAGCATTCTTTTAAAGTCTTAATTTTACTTGACTCTAAATTCGCTTGCCCTGCTTAGAATTCCGGCTTTTTGCATTATATATTTAGCTGCAACTAAAATAATGACTCCTGCTATAAGCGTAAATATTCCATAGAGGGGTATTTTAAAAATCATAAAAGCTACTGCTATGCCAATTGCTGGGGGGTGCTCACTGTCGGTTTCGAACAGTAAAAAGGATACTATGAAGATAATTATTCCTGTCATAAGGTAAAAATTTATAAACTTGGAAAGAAAGAAGCCAAAATATCCGAAAAAGCCTGCAATAATGTAACTTTTAACAAACCTTGTTTTCTTTGCAGCCTTTGAATATGGCATTAAAAATAAAATAAATGCGCTGCTTGCGAAAGAAGTAAAAATCAATGCAGAAGCCCCGCTTATTTCCCGTATGTCAAAATTTATTTCATGTAGTATAAAAATCAGAAGTACAACTACAAAGGAAGTAGCAATTAATGGTATGAAAATGTTATTTCTATTGGATTTGTGTTTTAATTTTTTATATTCTCTATGACTGAGTTCATTTTTCTTCATATTCTATTCTATTTTTTATATTATTTAAAAGATCATTTATGAATTCAGTTATGTCTACATTGTATTTTGTTTTCCCCCTTCTGTTTCTGACAGCTATCGTTTTCTTCTCTTCTTCTTTATCCCCTATGACAATTACAAAAGGAACTTTTTCAAGCTGTGCTTTTCTTATTCTATAATCAAGTGTGCCATTCTCAGTATCGCTTTCTACCCGTATGTCATTCTCTTTCAGTTTTTTAACGACTTCTTCTGCATATTTGTTGTTTCTTTCAGTTATAGTAAGCACTTTAACTTGCACAGGGGAAAGCCACACGGGAAGTTCCCCCTTTGAGTTCTCTAGTATTATGCCCATAAATCTTCCAATTGTACCCATTATCGAGCGGTGTATAACTATTGGGAAATGTTCTTTATTGTCATTTCCAACATACTTTGCGTCAAACCTTACTGCAAGATTGAAATCCAACTGTATAGTTGATACTGCGTAGGCGTCTTCAACTCTGCCACTGAAATCAAGCACATAAATGTCAATTTTAGGCCCGTAGAATGCGCCATCTCCCTCCTTTATTTCGTATTTGTAACCTCTCTTTTCCAAACTGTCTTTAAGTATGCTTTCTGCCTTGTCCCAAAGCGCATCTTCACCTATTCTTTTTTCAGGTCTTGTTGCAAGCTTCATGATCGGTTTGAAGTTAAACGGCTTGTAAGTATCATCCATTATATCAAACATCCTAAGTATCTCGCTTTCTATCTGTTCTTCAGTAACGTAGACATGGGAATCATTCTGCTCCATTAATCTTGTTCTTAGCAGGCCGTCAAGTGTGCCTTCAAGTTCGTATCTGTGCAGAAATCCATAATCTGCTAGTCTCATTGGTAAATCTCTGTAGCTTCTTGTCTTTGATTTAAACAATAAAGCGGAAAAAGGACAATTCATGGGTTTAAGCCCATACTCTTCATCTGATTCAAAAGGTGTAACCTTGAACATGTTTTCCCTGTATTTGTCAAAATGCCCGCTTATTTTCCAGAGGTCTATTTTTGCAATCAATGGAGTTATTACCTCGCTGTATTCATATTTTTTGTCCAGTTCTCTGGCGAATTTCAGAAGCTCATTGTAGATTACCGTTCCTTTTGGAGTAAAGAAGGGTGAGCCAGGTGAAAGCTCGGAAAACTCAAAAAGATCCAGATCTTTTCCTATCTTTTTGTGATCATGCTCTTTTCTTTCTTCCAATACCTTTAAGTATTCCTCCAATTCCTTTTTGGATGGAAAACTGATTCCGTAGATTCTGGTCATTACCTCTCTTTTGCTGTCTCCTTTCCAGTAAGCTCCTGAAACCTTCAAAAGTTTTACTGCACCTATGTAACCTGTAGAGGGTATATGCGGACCACGGCATAGATCATAGAATTCACCGTCTTTGTATATACTTAGATTTCCGTTTACTCCTTCGATTATTTCCAGTTTGAATTTGTTGTCTTTTAACAGCTCTTTCGCCTCTTCTTTTGATATGTCCTTTCTTTCAAAAACAAAGTTCTCTTTTGTTATCTTTTCTATTTCTTTTTCTATCTTTTCAAGGTCGTTGTCACCCACTTTAAGGTTATAAATATCATAGTAGAAACCCTCATCTATTGCCGGGCCAATACCCAGTACGGCTTCAGGATAAAGCCTCTTTACAGCAGTTGCAAGCACATGCGCGGAGGAATGCCAGAATACCTTTTTGCCAGTCTTATCTTTGAATGTAAAGAATTTTATCTCTCCGTCCTCTTTTACCTCTGCGGACAAATCTATTAGCCTGCCGTTTATCTCCGCCACAATTATGTCATTAGGAGCATTTAATTCCTTGGCTATGTCTATGGCTTTTTCCCCATCTTTGAACTCTCTTTCCTTTCCGTTGTATACAATTTTCATTAATTTTTCTGGTTTTTAGTATATTAATAACTATTTTGGGCAAACTTTGCAATTCTATAGGGATAACACCCCCGTAGGATACTTACAAAATACCTACTTTTTGGAGCTTCATACCTAGTAATTAAAATATTAATGTATTAAATGACATTGAAATCTATGCACATTAACAATAAAGGTATGGAACTGGGCATAACTATAATAATCATCATAGTGATAGCTCTAGCGTTGCTGGTAATTCTCCTTTTCCTGTTAAAGAGCGGCATATTCTCGCCTCTAACAAGTCTTATCCATTCTTCTCCCAATGCAACTTCAATAAATAACAGTCTGCCATAATTTTGACTTAATAAAAAATATATAAATCAGAGATATCTTTTAGAACTAGTTATGGTTATACCATTTAATGCAATATACCTAGTTTCTGAATTATTGGTGATAACTTTAGTTTCGTATTGCGTATACTATCTTATATCAAAGTTTATAACTAGAATAAGCGATATTAAACAAAGATATAATCTAAAGAAGATATTAGCAATTATCATTCTTTTTATCGACTTTGTCATAATCATTTCAATATTTGTAAATAACAGTAGCATAGTCGCATTGTCTGCCGGTCTTTTTTCTGCAGGGGTGGCTTTCTCATTACGAGATCCATTGACAAGTTTTCTTGCATGGATAATAATTCTTCTAATGAGGCCAGTTAAAGTTGGCGATAGAATAAAAATAGGAACGGAAGAAGGTGACATAATAGACATAAATATGTTTTTTATAACTATAATGGAAATAAATGACTGGGTAGAGGGCGATCTTTATACTGGAAGGATAGTTGAGATACCAAACAATAAGATAATGAGTGAAGACGTAATAAACTTTTCAAAGAGCTTTGAGTATATCTGGGATAATATAACTATACCGATACTATTTGAATCAGACTATAAGAAAATATCCAATAACATAAAGAAAATAGCGGAAGGGAAAACAGAAAAATTTCTTAAGGGAGCAGAAAAAGACTATGAAAAACTAAAGAAAGAGTACTTTATATCCAGAGGAGACATACGGCCAACGGTTTTTGTATCCTTCAATGATAATTACATAAAAATAAATCTAAGGTATATAACAAACTTATGGGAAAGAAAGAAGACGCAAAGCGAGATAAGCTCGGCTATACTTGATTATCTTCATAAAAATAAAATAGAGGTAGCTTCCTCATCTATAATAGTTTCCAATAAAAAATAACGAGAATTTTTAAACCGATATCAGCAATATAGGTAATATATATTGTAGTTTTTGCCTGCGGGTATCTTTAATATTTTTGTCTGCTTACCAGAGTTAGTTGCGTTTGAGCACAGTTCACCGCCAGGCGTTAATACTGGATATATCTCCAAGGAATAATTTCCAGGAGAAGAACTAACGCTAATACTGTCGTTTAAATAATAAGTGTAATTCTGGCCGTTGAAGTTTATTGTCCAGTAATAAATTGAGCTTGGAAAAGTTGAACATCCAGAACTGCAGTTATACGCAGTGAAATTCGTTGTAACCTCAGAAAGTTGCCCTGGGCTGGCGGATTTTATCCCACTCACCAAGCTGCTAAGATTTGTGAGTATATAACTTCTTATGGTTGAATCAAATATGAGCAGTATTATAATCGCAACTATTGCTATTATAAGCACCCAAGTCCCAAAGTTTACTTGACCTTTCATACCTTATTTGTTGTCTTATAAACTATAACGGCCGGCAAACTATAATAGCTTTTTTTGTGGAAAGACAATGTCTTTTCAAGTTTTATGTCTTGTATCCTGTGTGTTAAAAAGCCGTTACTATCTGCGATTTTCCTTATTTCTATGTTGTCTTTATAGATAAAAAATATATTATCTGCTAGTGAATTTACCTTTTTTATGAATGCACTCAAACTGAAATTGCTTTGGAAGCCGAAAGGGGGGTTGGATACAACAATCTCATATTTTTTATCTACATCAAACATGTCTAGGTGGATGGATTTCGCATTATTAATGTGAAGTTTTTCAATATTTTGTTTAGCAAAGTAAACTGCCTTTTCATCTATATCGTAAAGGTCAACTTCCGATGCACCAAGCAATGCGGCAGATATCCCAAGTATGCCGTTTCCGCATCCTAAATCGGCTACAGTTTTTCCAGTTATGCCTACATTATAATCAACGAAATGTATGAACTCGTATGCAGTGTCTATATCTGTGGAGTACTGCTCCAATCTAAGACTATTTTTTTCTGTTTTATCCAGTTTAGCTATCTCCCTGTAAAAATCAATCTTTTTCATCTTTTATCATTTCTAGTGCTATTTTATAGGCTTCCTTGGCCTCAAAAGTGGTGCCTATCCTATCTTTTAGATTTACTATAAGCGAATCAACTTTATCCAGCTTTTTGTCTTTTATCAGTTTCTCTATTTCTTTCTTTAGTTCCTCGTTGCTTTTCTTTTTAAGGCCTTTTTCCTTTATTATCTCTTCAACACTTTTGCTAGTCAATGCAATTCCTTCCATTATGATTCTTGCAGAATCTCTAACTATCTCATTGTCTTTTATTTTCTTCAGTATCTCCTCTACATCTTTTTTATCTATCTCCTTTCCAAATTTTCTTCTGATATATTTCCAGTCCTCTACTGCAACCTGTATTATAACATTAAAGTCAATTCCAGTTTTATTGTTTAAGTATATGGCTTCGCTAAGTTTCCTTGATGATATCAGCTGATCAAGAAACTCGTCTGATATGTTAAGTGACGCTTTCAATGAATCTACACTCCTGCCAATGTACTCTTTCCCTTCTTTTAAAATGTCTTTATCTATCTTTATTACCGGCAAATCTGTTTCAACGTACATTCTGTCTTTTCCTCCCATTGGCCTTAAAAACCTAGTCGTATTATCATCCTGCACAAGTCTTACCTCAGACGGCACGTCTTTAAGCAAAGAAGTAAGCCTTTCCTTGATTGCTTCTGCAGCAGGTTTTTCATACCCGTTGTCGCATATCGAAAATAGAAATGAGTCGTTTTCACTGCAATTTAATTTTTCTGCTATTCTGTTTTTTTCATTTTCACTTATACCATACGCAGGCAGCTCATCCAAATGTATTATTCCATAGCCCAGTTTAATCTTCAGGTAATCGCTTATTTCGCTCCCAAACCTTTTATTCTCGCAAATATATGTTCCAAGAAGCCCCTTTAGCCCCTCCAAATTCATGCCAATTATGCTTTTTCCGTTTTTTATTGCATTCTTTATAAGGTTTGATTCAGTGCCTTCGAATACTTCTTTTATGTCTTTAAACTGCCAATTTTCGAGTTCTTTTGTAATGTAGCCAAAGTCATTCTTTATTTTTATTAAGTTTTCCTGCCTCTTTGCTTCATTTAATATGACCTTGTCCATCTCTCTTATGTTCTGGAATCCCTTCAGTTCTACCCTTTTTCCCCCTTCAATTGAAAGGTTTACGTCCTGCCTTATAGTACCTATCCCTCTTTTAACATTGAACAGCCTTGTAAACTTCCCAAACTGCATTGCTATCTCTTTTGCTTCATTTTCATCAGTTTCTATTATTCCAGTTGCAATTTCTATTAGAGGTATGCCTATCCTGTCTAGAAAATAGACTGTTTCTTCCCGGTTTTCCGTTTCCTTTCTGGCGGAGTCTTCCTCTATGGATATGGTATCAATCTTTATCTTTTTTTCTTTGAAAGGAAACTCGCCGTTTACTGCTAAAATTGCCGTTCTCTGAAAACCAGTTGTATTAGACCCATCAACTATCGTCTTTCTCATAAATATTAAATTGTTAAGCAGGTATGCATTCAAAGCATAAGAAAGATTAACCCCCGTAGAAAGCGCATCTCTGTCTAGAGCATGTGGCGGCTCTTCATCTATATCCACCAAGCAGTCAGTGTCATTAAAAACCTTATATACTATTTTTTTTGTCTTTTGGCCTTCAAATTCTGCACTTATGTCTATTTTGCCGCTTTCACCGAAAGAGGGTCTTATCAGCCTTTTTATTTCTAAGTAGTCTTTATTTTCCTTTATCTCAGATTTGCAGCGGCAGAAAAGCTTGCCGGAATCAATCTGCACATGCCATTCAAAACCACATTTTATTTTCATATCAAAAACTCGTCTATTTCCCGCCTTTCTTTTATTTCGCCAGCTAAGCTAGTTGACATAATCTCTTTTATTTCATCAAGTTTTTTGCTGTTTCCAAGGGCAAACATGAGCTTTACGAACGCCGTTTCAGTCGTCATGTCTCCTACGTATATAATATTTTCAAATCCAGAAATTTCACGCAATGTGCTGTATACGAACTTGTTTGTTGAGCCGTAAATTGTTTGAGATGTAATAACTAGGGGTATTCCCTCTTTTTCTGCCCTTTTTAATGCACTTACAACTGTTTTATCTTCTAAAGGCAGGTTACCGAAGCCAGTGGCAGCTATTACCAATCCATGCACTTTGCTGTCGATATAATAATCTATTATGTCTCCACCCATTGAAGGGTAGCCATATATTAATTTTACCTTGTCGTCAATTTTGTCGTTTAATTTTGTATTTTCCTTTTTAGCTATTATCTCTGAAGAAAGTTCGCTTATTTTTCCGTCAGTATAAACTTTGGCAAGCGGTTTAATGTTTATCGGCCTGAAGGCATCTCTTCTTTCAGTATGCATTTTTCTTGCCTTGTTTCCCCTTAATATATAATTGTATTCATCATTTAGGTTTGCATGCATACAAATTACTGATTCACCGCCAGGAAAGTTCTTTGCTGTAAAGGCCGACAAAAGCAGGTTCGTAGAGGCATCCGTTGATCCTCTATCAGTGCTTCTTTGAGACCCTGTAAAAACCACCGGAACAGAAAGCGGATTCAATAGAAAAGATAGGGCAGATGAAGCAAAATGCATGGTATCTGTGCCGCTCGTAACTATTACACCTTTGCTGCCATTTTTTATGCTTGCATACGCTTCCTTTGCAATTTTTATCCAGTCTGATGGCAGCATATTTTCAGACAACTTTCTCATCAAGTTCACTACCGCTATTTTTCCCTGTTTTTGCAGGTCTGGGGAAATTTGGAAATAATAGTTGCTGTCTACAGATGGAGAAACACCGCCGGTTTTATAATCTATCTTTGAGGATATAGTCCCCCCGGTTGTTATCATTGTTATATCTGGATTCTCAGTTTTTGTTTTATTCTCTTTTTCTTCCCCCTTTTCCTCGTTTTTTGCTTTCTCTATACTGGATATGTTATCAACAGTCTCTTTTGGAATTGCTATGTCATAACCCGATTTTAATTTTATTATTATGAGGTTTTCTTCCTCTCTTATGAATTCGCCATTAAATAATTGATTGTTTACTTTTATCTCTATTATATCACCGAATGACAGGTTTTTAGTCTCTATTTTTTTTGCATTCATTATAATAATTGCCGCTATAATGTTTTAACTCTTTTCATTTCTTATTTTTACATTATAAATAGTTTTAATAACTGCAAAAGAAAGTGTATACTCCATGACAATAAACTTTTTAAATGAACAATCAATTATTATAGTTATTTAAATAAAATAGAAATTTGAATGTTGGGGAACATTCAAATTTTAATCGCAACATTGTAAGTTTTGGGGTCACTTACTTGTTTTTCTTAATAAAATATAGACGCATTGGGAATATAAAGCTTTCGCTTTTGTTTCTAATGTGATGGAGGGGAAAATGGTAATGGATTTGCTTGTTGAAAGCGCATTGAAAGCCAGCAGAGAAGAAGGTATGAACGAACCTTTATTCAACCAGGCTTTGATAAAAGTTGTAGGAGTCGGCGGCGGCGGAAATAACATGGGCAATTGGCTCTTTAAAAAAGGTGTCAAGGGCGCGGAAGTAATTCTAGCTAACACAGATCAGATACAGTTAAATGCAAGGAACGGAGACAAAAAGATTCTTATTGGAAAAGAATTGACTAAGGGATTAGGTGCAGGCGGTTTTCCTGAAAAGGGAAAAATGGCTGCAGAGGAATCTTCTAGGGAACTTAAAGATGCTTTGAGAGGAGCAGATTTAGTCTTCGTATGCGCTGGCCTTGGCGGAGGAACAGGTACCGGTGCAGCACCTGTAATTGCAAAGCTTGCAAAGGACATGGGTGCTATTGTAATAAGCACTGTAACAATGCCTTTTAAGACTGAAAGGAAGAGGGTAGAGTCCGCAGAAGCAGGATTGGAGGAATTAAGAAACAGTTCCGATACTGTTATTGTAATAGACAACAACAGGCTGGTAAGCATGGCTGGAAATCTACCAATAGACCAGGCATTCAATGTAGCAAATGAAGTGGTTGCAACCATGATAAAAGGAATAGTTGAAACCATATCAGATGCAAGTGCATTGGTGCACCTTGACTTTGCAGACATAAAGGCAATAATGAATAAAGGTGGTGTTTCCGTAATAGGAATCGGTGAAACAGACGCTTCAGACTCAAGGGTAACTGAAGTAGTTAGAAGAGCCCTGAACAATCCACTTTTGGACGTAAGCTACAAGGGCGCAAAGGGAGCTTTAATACATATCTCAGGAGGACCTGATTTAACACTTGCAGAAGTAAATCAGATTGGTGAGATGGCAACCCAGTCCTTAGACCCTGATGCAGTGGTCATATGGGGTGCAAAGGTAGATGAGTCTCTATCTGGAAAACTAAGGGTCATGACAATAATAACGGGAGTAAGCTCTCCTTACTTATTGGGACCTGAAGAAATAAACACTCTTTCTAAGACTACTGGCGCAATAAACCAGGAACTTGGTATAGAGATACTTAAGTAAATTTTTGGCCCCTTTTGGGGCCTTTATCCTATTTATCAAAATTTCCTCAAAAAATCGACGGGGGTTTAAAAGCCCCCGTTCCCCCTATTTTTGGATTTCCGAATATAACCTTTCAAAGTAAGCAAGAGCCTTTTTTTCTTCTAAAAGGCCTTTTTTAGTAATAGAATAAACTTTTCTTTTTCCTTGTCTTTTTCCGGCTATAAAACCGCTGTTTGATAGCCTTTTAAGTGCAGGATAAATGGTGCTGGCTACAGGTTTTTTGCCCCTATATTTTTCTATGTTTCGGGCTATTTCCTCCCCGCAAAGGTTGTTTTTCTTAAGCATGTTAAGTATCTGAAAGGAAAGCATTCCACGCATGTCACAGCCATCCTTTGCCATAATCTATTATGAAGTTACTATTTTTATATATTTAATTGCTTATTAATACATGCAAAGCGGCGAGGATCTTTCAGACTTGCATGGTTTTTACGATTATTTTGTTTCCTTCTCCAGGAAAAGGCTTGAAGAAATCCTTAAAGACAAGCCTTCGGAAGAGAAAGCTATCCTGCAGTCAAATCTTAATATCTGCATAAAAAATTATGCAATAGTCACAGAAGTGGCAGAAAGGCTGCTAAGCTTAAGAAAAAACAGCAAAATGCTTTCTAATGTAAAAATAGAATATAAGTACCATAATCAAAGCACAATAGAAAACGCATACTTCAATTCAATTGATTATGTAGATAGGCTTTATCATGGCATAGGAAATGATTTTATGGATGCTCTTAAATTAGAAAATTCAATTCAGTCTTTTTGTTTTGCGGAAGCGGAGTTCAATTATATGCTGGAAAGTTTCATGTCAAATTACAGTGAAACAGTGAACAAAGAATACGTGCCGGTTCTAAAGATTATAATATAAAGGTTTACTTAATCTATAAATGGGAAAGATAGTCTACAAATCTCCGTTTGACACTCTTAGAATAGAAGAGAGTTATTCAAATGTGAGGGGCAAAAAACTGAAAAACTTCAAGATACTTAAAAACGATGCAGTTGTAATACTTCCCTTTTTGGACAAAGATACAATAATCATGGAAAAGCAGTTCCGATTCGCAGTAAACAGGAAAATACTTGAATTACCTGCCGGTTCAATAGACCTGGGCGAAAGCAGGGAAAATGCGGTAAAGAGAGAACTAACAGAAGAAACTGGCTATTACCCAAAAAAGATCAAATTCATGTTAAAAACTTGGAATAATCCTGCATTAATGGATTATTTTGAGTATTACTATGTTGCTTATGACCTTGTCAAAAAGAAAAGGAACCTTGATGAGAATGAGGTTATAACACCCATTAAAATTAAATTAAAAGACGCAATGAAAAAGGTATACAAAGGGAAAATCCAGGACACAAAAACGATGCTTGCGTTGCTTTTCTACAGCAATTTCAGTAAAATTAATGATTGGGGGCCTTAAAATGGAAGAACTGTTCGTTTCATTGCACTGCTTTAAGCTTAATTTGAATGATGGTAAAATAAACAAAAAGAAGTTAACTGAAGGGATAAATGACCTTGCTGAAGAAACAGAAAAAGAAGGGATATTTATATGCCGGCAGTATCTTTCCATAAAACACAATGCAGACCTAATACTTTTTAACATTGCAGAATCATTTGATATTCTTCTTTCATTTAAGGAAAAACTAATGGGAGTTTTCAGCAATAACCTAAATGAAACATACAGCTATCTCTCAATTTATGAGCATCCAAACGCAGGTTACTTAAAGGAGGACAGCAAACTAAAGTACTTAGTTGCATACCCTGTAAAAAAAGATCCGAGATGGTATTTGCTGGAAGAGAAAGAGCAGAACAGGATAACAAAAGAACATGTAAACTTGGCAGTAAGCGATCCAAACAATGAAAATATAAGGTCATATACGACGTATTCATTTGCCATCGACGACTATGAATTCCTTGTTCTTTATGAAGTTGAGTCACTAGCAAAATGGATGAAGGTTGCAAGAAATCTGAGGAAAGCAGAAGCAAGGAACTGGATAACTGTAGAAAGCCCTGTTTTTGTGGGCAAAAGGTTTAATTGCCTTCCTTTACCTCATTGAATATCTTGTGGTAAGGCCTGCCCTCTATTATGCTTTTTCCGTATTCAGTTGTTTCATGAAATGCCTTAGCAGTCGTAAATTCCCTGAATGAATCTGCGTCCTTCCATTCGCTGTATATCATATACTCAGTTGTGCTGTTTTCTTCCCCAACTTTTTTGTATATGCTTGCCTTTTCAAATCCTTTTACGTTGTTTTTTAAGTAGTCAACTACTTTTTGGAAAGTATTTTCAAACTCCTTTTCATTTCCTTTCTTGACGTTGTAGTACATCCCTACGTTTATCATGTTTTAATTTGGCAATTTATATATATTAATATTTGTATCGTATAAGCTATATATAAATAAAATACCTTAAGGTAAATATGTCAGAGCTTAAATGGATTGAAAAGGAATTTCAAGGCCATGAAACATTTGATGGCGCGTGAGTCAGGCTCAAGATTGTATTTGGTGGGACGAACTACTCTCTTTCCGAGATGTAATTAAGCTTATTATAATCCGGCGATTAATAGTATAAATGAAATCTTTTATACAGGGAGTAATACCAAACGTTTCATATGCAAATAAAGACAGCAAGCTTCTGTACTTGTTTTTCAGCTCATCTGAAATGTTTTTAGTAGATGATTCAAAGGTTGACAATATTCTTTCGGAATCTCCGATAGGGATGTGGCCTGCAAGCGGTGCAGTCATAGACGCAAGCACACCCTCTACAGAATTGTCAAATTTTAAAGAAAAGATGGGCAAAACCTATCCAGAAAATGTGGATTATGATTACATGAAAGAATTATCCTATTCGATAGTAGAATATCCAGACATAGAAACATTCAAGCTGCTTTCTGACAACTTGAACTTCATAAAAATAGAAATCAAAACTGGCAAAGAGACCCTAAGCTTCATAACGGATTACATTGATTCGGCTCTTCTGGAGGAATACAAAAGAATGCTTTCTTCATTGTTTGGAAGCAAGTTTTCATTCAATTAATCAAGCCTTTTTATTATATGGTAGCCAAACTGCGTTTTTACTGGCTGGGAAACCTGTCCTTTGTTCAAAGAAAATGCGGCTTTTTCAAATTCCTTTACCATAACGCCTCTACCAAAATATCCCAAATCGCCACCTCTTCTTCTTGAGCTGTCAATAGAAAACTGTTCTGCAAGCCTTGAAAAACTCTCTCCCTTGTTTATTCTTTCAAGTATGCTGTTGGCAACAGATTGCTTTTCTACCAAGATGTGTGCGCACCTTATCTTATCTACCATGTTAATAGTGGGCCCAGGGAGGTTCGAACTCCCGGCCTTCTGCGTGTAAGGCAGACGTCATAACCACTAGACCATAGGCCCTTACAAACTTTTAAGTAATGTTTATTATTTAAATTATCCTCTTCTTATAATAAAATGGAAAAATTATCTGCACTGGTTTCTGATTTCGATGATACCTTATTTTTTAACAAGCCAGCTTTGATTTCAGCGGCAAAAGATCTATATGAAACCATTCTGAAGGAAAAAATGAGTGAGGAGAACTACAAAACGCTGAATGATCTTGAAATCACAATAGGAGAAGGCAAGATACCAAAAGGCTTCAGTAAGAAGTGGAAAAGCGAGCTGTATACGCTTGCTTATGTCAAGTACAACAGTAAACTTTCGCCAAATGAACCTTTTATCAATTACTTAAAGGATGCTGTCAAACAGGGAAATGATCTCATAATCCTAAGTGCCCGCGGTGAGGAATTCAGAAAGGAGACCGAGGAACTTCTTAGTAAATATGGATTGGAGTACAGCCAGGTAATATTACCGGCAAACCATGAATTGAAAGACGAAGAATGGAAAATGCAAGAAGTAAAGAAACTAAGTGAAATGTATAATCATATTGTTTTATTTGAAGACAAGGAGGAAAATATACGCCATATAATCCACAATCTAAAACCAGAAAACATAGAATTCTACCTTGTAGACCATTCAATTCTGACATATATTACCAAATAGGCATAAAATAAACATTTTTATTGTTTGCACAATTAAATGATTTGTTAAATGGGCTCGTAGCTTAACTCGGTAGAGCATCCGGCTCTTAACCGGATTGTTGCGGGTTCAAATCCCGTCGAGCCCATTTTAAATTGCTTGTATATTTAAATTAACTATGAGTTTTAAGCCAATTCATTACATCTTCATAAACTTTTTCATTATTTAGTTCATTTAATACCTCATGGTAAAATCCAGGGTATACTTTTAGTGATTTATCCTTTGAGTTGATAATTTTATATGCTTTGGTCGTTCCTTCAACTGGAACCACTTTATCGCTGCCACCATGCATCATAAGTATTGGCATGTCTATCTCATTTAGATATCTCCAAATCTCCTTGGATCCCTGTGCCAGTTGATAAATTAATCTAACTGTCGGTCTCTTGAATACTAAATTATCTGTTAAATAAGTTTTGTATAACTCCGTATCATGCGTTAGATTGCTGGCTTTAATTGGCAGATTTACCCTGCTTTTCTTATTGATGTAGTACATGGCATAAAGGAATAGTTTTGAAAAAGGATCAGCTTTTGTAATTGTCGCAGCTCCGCTTGTTATTGCAAAGTCTATATTTTTCTTTATCCTAGAAATGTAGTGTAATGTAATTAATCCACCCATACTATGGCCAAACATAGCAGTTTTTAGGTTTTCTCTCCCGTTCTTTATCTCCGAAACAAAATATTGCGTATCCTCTAAAAATTGATAGAATTTATCTATGTCTCCAAATTCACTTTTATCTTTTGCCGTCTTGCCATGCCCTCTCAAGTCGTAAATAAAAAAGGAAAAACCCTTTGATTGCAGCCACTCTCCAAATTTTATGTATCTTCCACTATGTTCTGCAAAACCATGGATACCTATCACTAACGCCTTTGGTGAATCGGGTTCCCAAGATCTATAGAAAACTTCCAAATCATTTTGCAATTTAAGTACAGACTCTTTGTATACCAATAATGATTTTTTAGTTCTAGAGATATTTAAGTTTATTTAAGCAAATTTTATTGACATTGTAATTCTATTCTTGTATACGTCTATTTTTATTCAAGTATGTTACCGGTGTTTTAATTTTAAATATCTTACAGTAATAGTAAAGTTGTTTGCTGGTTTTGCATAAAGCTATTAATCCTTTGATTTGTATCTAATATTATGCAGTCTTTACAGGGATTTTTTAGCAGGCACGCAAAGGAATACGCAAGCAGTGAGAGTCACATGCATGGAAAAGATTTGGACCTGCTCATTTCAATGCTGGATTTGAAGAAAAGCCACAAGGCATTAGATATCGGTACTGGTCCGGGGTTTGTCGCTTTTGAAATGTCTGGTAAGGTAGCAGTTTCTGTTGGCTTGGACATGAATGAACACATGCTAGATATTGCGGTAAGAAAAGCAGAAGACGATAATAAAAGCAATATTTTGTTTGTAAAAGGCGACGCTTTATCAATGCCTTTCCCAGACAATATTTTTGATATAGTAGCATGTAGGAGAGTTGCCCACCACATAAAAGACAAGAAGAAGTTCATAGAAGAGGTGTGGAGGGTCCTTAAAAAAGGGGGTAAGTTCGGCATAACTGATTTGTTGAAGCCAATGAGTGACAAACGTGATTTGTTCAATAAATTCGAGAAGGCAAGGGATCCAAGTTACATAAGCTCTGAATCTTTAGACTATTGGTTTAAGATACTGAAAGAAAATGCCTTTCAGGTTGACAATTTCAAGACGTTTGAAATGAAGGAAACCTTCCAGTCTTGGCTTTCTCCAGTAAGCGAAAACAGTGCAGAGGGCAGGAAAGCAAGGAATATACTAAAGGACAACGTTGACTATTTTAAGGACGTTTTTGGATATGATGAAGAAGGTGGCTATTTCAATAAATCAAGAATGGTGATAATTGCTAAAAAACCGGAATAAGAAAGGCAAAAGTATAATTTTTAAAAGATAAAAAAGATTAAACTATTGATGATAATTGCATTGCTGTCAGCCAAGCCAATAGAAGAAGAAAAGATGAAGGGCATAATATCAAAAAAGCTGGATCTTATAAACAATGTGCAGATAGCACTGGATAAAAATGGCAATTTGGTTCTTTATTCAGTTGACTTCCCAAAGTCGCTTCTTTCAATTCTATACATCCTTTCAGTTTCAGATTACGTTTATTTTTTTGCAGGCAGTGAAATAAATGCACTGGATGCAGAGCTTGCACTTTGCATTGAAAACTCTGGAATAGAAGATGGTTTGGTCATTAAAGACGATTATTCAGATATAACTTCTTTTGACAGGTTCTTTGAGAAATACAAGGTAGGGAAGTTCAAAAAATCTGATTTGATTTCAATATCTCCAGAAAAAGCAAAACAAAAAGACAGAGATTTCAGGTATGTTTCAATAGACAAGCATTTTATAGTAAAAGGAATAGGCTCGGTTATAATAGGTTTTGTTCTTGGCCAAGAGATAAAAAAAGGAGAAAAGCTTCTCCTTATGCCCTCATTGAAGCAGTGCAGCGTTAAAAGCATACAGATAATGGACGTAGACAATGATTCTGCAGATACCGGATCTCATGTCGGTTTAGCATTGAACAATGTTTCAGAGCAGGACCTGTCAAACAACTATGCTTTGTCCTCAATAAGCAAAGTAAATGACACAGTGGAAGTAGAATTGTCTCTTTCTCCATTTTATAAAGAGGACCCCTTTTCAAAGCAGCTTTCCTGTTCCTTTCTAGGAGAGCCCTTAAGCCTCAATCTTTTAAGAGAAGGCAGCATGGTAAAGGCACACTTCAATAAAAAGATACCGGAAATAAAAGGCAATTACCTTTTAGCAGATCCTAGTCTTTCCATTGGAAGAAACAGGGTTGTCGGCAGAATAAAGCTGTTGTAAAATTAGAAGATATCCGGAACTTTTTTGAGTTTTCTATAATAATCCAAAGCGGCGTTTATTCCTTCTTCGGGTTTTATCTTTGCAGAGAAGCCTAGTTTTTCCGTGCTTTTTTTCGTATCGGCGTGCACTATATCAACGTAATTTTTTAGAGGGTTTTCTATGTTCTTTGTCTTTATTTTCTTTCCCATTGCATTTCCAACCTTCTCTATTATTTCATTGAATGAATAGGAAACACCCGTGCCCACGTTGAATATTCCGTTCTCCTTGCTTTTGGCAGCAAGCATGTTTGCCGATACAACATCTGCAATATTTGTAAGGTCTCTCCTTTGTGTGCCATCACCGTATATTACAAGTTCCTTATCAAGCAATCCTTTCCATATTGTCTGCGAGACCATATTAGCGAACTCCTTTTTGCTTTCTTCTCTGTCACCATATACGCTGAAGTACCTTAATCCGCAGTACTCCAATCCATACATCTGATTGAAAAGATCTGCAAGCCTTTCCATAGGATATCTCGCTTCCGTGTAGAAATCCTTTACTTTAGGTATCATTTCTTCATTGTGCGGCGGAGGATAGCCGTTATATATCGATGAGCTTGAAGCGAAAACAAGCTTACATTTGTTCTTTACGCAGTAATTTAAAACAGATATAAACTCAGATATTGCTTTTCCAACTAAGGTATTGTCTTTTCTGTATATTGGCGTTGAAGAATATATCCCCTCATGAAAGACTATATCCGCTTTTCCAAGTTTTGATATCTGTGATGAATTTCCCTTTGTGAACCTTATTTTACTGGATATTGATTTAAGGTTGTTTTTGTCACCCGTGCTTAAAGAATCAATTACAGAAACTGAATAGCCCTCATTTACAAGTCTTTCAGCAATATGCGAGCCTATAAATCCTGCCCCGCCAGTTACTATGGCCTTCATGTAAATTTATGAATTTAGCTGTTTAAATGCATTTCATCTGTTTTCTCTAATGTAACTTTCAAGGTCCTCTGCATTTATCATTGGCTTTTTGACCTTATTCATGTCGTCTATGGCTATCCTCTGGCAGGCAGTGCTTATGAAAACGTCTATTTCCCTAAATTCATTTAACCTGTCAAAGTTTATCTCATCTGCAACAACGGAATAAACCTGTTTGCCGTCTTTTCTTAGCTTTTCCTTCAAAAGCTTTGATCCATATGTTTGTCCGGCCTTTGTAGACTCTACAAACATAACTTTTTTGGCAGTCAATACTGCCCCAATGCCCTGCATTATTCTTTTCCGGTATTTATCAGCTACTTCTGCGTTTATTACCTCTATATTCTCAGTTTCAGGATCAGCAGTGATTACTGCCTTTCCGTATTTAAGAGGTATGCCTAAAACGTGAAACATGCCCTGTTCAAAAGCCAGAGTTGCATCGCAGTCACTGCAGTCTGCAGCATAGACATCGCAGCCTAGAATCTGTCCAGGGTACATGGCCCTGTAAAGCGACTGCTTAACTACGAATTCCTTGTCTTTTATCCTGTTCTTGAAATCATTCATCTGGTCTATGAACTGTATTGCAGCCACCAAGTTTATCTTTTTGTACGGCTTTACTTCATTGTAAATCCTTTTTACAAATTCCTCACTTAATTTTCCCTTGAATCTTGATTCAACAAAGATCATTTCCATTTTACCCACACAGTTTTGTCGTTTAATAAGTTATTTATCTTAATGCAAAGCTATTTATAAATAACAGTTATATCTAATAAAGTCTATGGAGATGAAGATTGTAATAAACGATTCGAAAACGGGCAAGTCATTTAATAAAACTTTAGAAAGTGACAAAGTAGACCAGTTATTCGGTAAAAAGATAGGCGAAGAGCTGGAGCTTTCATTTTTGGGTTTAGATGGTTACTCCGGAATAATAACGGGCGGAAGCTACATGACAGGAATGCCCATGTCAAAGGACTTAGAGGGTTCTGGCCTTAGAAAAGTGCTCATAGGAAAGGGACTAGGAAACAAGCAGAATATACGCAGGAGGAAGAGCATTGCCGGAAACACAATTGGTCAGTTTACTTCTCAAATCAACATAAAAATATCAAAGTACGGGGAGAAATCTTTGGAGCAGTTATTCACGCCTTCTAATGGTTAAGGATATAACGATAGATGTAGTTGGTAATTTCGCCGATGGTAAGACGACTTTAGTAAGAGCGATTACTAGCGAGTCTACCTTAAGGCACAGCGAAGAAAAAAAGAGAGGAATAACAATACGGTTAGGATACGCACATTTTCTTATATACAAGTGCGATTCCTGTGGCTTGTTCAGCAGACATGAAAAATGTGAGGTTTGCAATTCAAATGCAAGCCTTTACTATAGAGTTTCAATAATAGACTCGCCAGGGCATAAAACATTGATGACTATAATGCTGAGTGGCGCAACTTTAGTGGATGGAGCAGTCCTTGTTATAGCAGCAAATCAAAAATGCCCGCAGCCTCAGACACAAGAGCATATAGAAGCTTTACGTATAATAGGCGTTAAAAACATAGTCGTAGCACAGACTAAAATAGACGTTGTTGGAAAAGATCGCGCAAAGGAAAGCTACAATGAAATAAAGGATTTCATGTTAAAGAATGGATATCCAGACGCAAAAATAATACCAGTATTTGCTGCACAGGATGTAAACATTACAGAACTTATACAGGAAATAGGCAAGTTCGAAGTCCCAGATAATTCCAAGGAAGAAAGAACTGAGATGGTAGTTGTAAGGAGTTTTGATATTAATAGGCCGGGTGCAGATGAGATAAACTTTGACAGGTTAAATGAATT
>JAJZOB010000028.1 GCA_021852135.1 Nanobdellota archaeon | reverse complement strand
GAAGCGTGGCCGAGGGATAGTGACTCTATACATGGTAGCAAAGCTATCGTAGATTTACAGCCCTATAGGATGCTCTGGTTTAAAAACCCAGCCAGGCCCGGAAGGGAGCAACTGTAATTAAGCTGAAGCGTGCTTGTAGGTAAACTGTAAGGAGAAAATGTTGTTACCCTCTATATGGATAGCTATTTCGAAGCCATGGCCTGTCGCTTGCTTTAACTTTCATTTAAAGCATCGAAGATCAATTGATAGCAATAACTTAAAATAGATTAGTTACTCTAATCTGTAATAAGTCGGGGTGACCGAACGGTAAGGTGCATGCCTGCTATTCAGAAACGGAAAGCATGTTGGCGCAAGCCTTAATGGGTTCAACCCCCATCCCCGACGTTTCGTTTTTTAAACTGCGGATTTCCTGTAATATTCCGGTTCTTTTAGTAATTTAAAATTATCTCAATCGTATTTGTTAAGTATATATTCTAATAATTCAACTTACTTATATGGAAAAGAAAGAAGACAACGCAATTTATAACGCAATAACAGGGATAGCGAAGGTCGTAAAAGACAGCGTGAACGAACAAAAAACAAGACCTAGAAAGGTTTCAATAAACCTGGATAAGCTTGAGATAAACATGTCTGGTTTAAAGTACCCTTTAAAGCTTTCTGCAAAAATTGATCTTGATTTTTCCGGTAAAAGTAAGGAAGAAAAACCACAGAACCGGTAAAATTTTAAGTTTTTTATTTACCGTAAAAAGCCTTTACTGCGTATAAACGTTTATAAATGTCTGTAAATATATAATAATTCTATGGAAAAGAACGATAATGGAAACAGTAAACTGTTTAGTATGTTCCCACAGATACTTTTTAGCATGTTAGGTGGCAGGGACAAAAGGTTTTCATTTGATCTTGATAAGTTTGAGATAAAGCTCCCAAACATAAAGGAACCGATAAAATTATCTGGTAAGATAACAATAGACCTTTCAAAGCACAAGGAGGATAAGAAATAATATGACAAAATTAAGACCAGGAAGATCCTATAAGGAATTGAAGATGCCTTACACTAGGAAATCAAAATACAAGACAAAAAGCTACATAAAAATTGCTCAAAAACCTAAGATAACTCAGTACCATTCTGGCAATCCAAAAAGAGAATTCGATAGCAGCGTTTTTCTTCTTTCAGAGAAGTCATTGCAGTTAAGAGACAATGCCATAGAATCTGCAAGGATAGTCGCGAATAAGTATCTTACTGACAGAATAACCGATCAGAATTTTCACATAGTTGTTGTGGCTTATCCACACCAGGTTCTTAGGGAACACAAGCTTGCTACCGGAGCAGGCGCTGACCGTTTTTCCTCGGGTATGCAAAAATCGTTTGGGAAGCCGATAGGACTAGCAGCAAGGCTTTCTGCAGGAAAGCGCATATTTGAGATACACGTTGACAGGGCAAATCTTGCAACCGCAAAAGATGCGGCATTCAAGATGGGCAAGAAATTGGGCATACAAACAAGAGTCGTAGTGGCTTAAGTTTAAAAGAATTCTTCACTGAATCCGTCTCTTTTGTTTACAACTCTTGATAAAACAAATAAAAGAGAAGACAACCTGTTAAGATAAGCAAGCACTTCCTTTTTTTCCAGTTTGCATTTTATTGCAGATCTTTCAGCCTTTCTGGCTATCGTTCTGCATATATTTATTATGCATGCAGCTTCACTTCCGTTTGGATACAAAAATCTTGTTATGTCTTTGAGTTCACCTGCGAAGGAATCTATCTCCTTCTCAAGTTCATCCACATCTTTTCTGTTTATCCCCTCCTTTTCTCTTTTTATAAGCACTGAATAACCGGAAGCGTATGCGCTTATAGCGTATATTTTACTTTCTACCTTTCTCATTGCCGTTTTTATGTCTTCATAATTTATCTTTGATATGGAATATCCTACGAAGGCGTTCAGCTCATCTAAAATGCCTATTAACTCAATTAAATTATCATCTTTTTCTATTCGCTTTCCTGCTATGTCAGTTATTCCCTCATCCCCTTTCCCGGAATAATATTTCATTGCTGGTCAGCATCCTCCTTTAAACTGTCTGCGTTCTTTACGAGATAATATTTTGCTTTTCTTCTTATCCCGTCTATGTAGACCCTAAATAAATCATATGAAAGTCTGTAATACACTGTTTTTCCTCTATGCTCTGATACTAGTATGGTGTTAAACATAGGAGAGATAAGGTTGTAGAAATGCTTTTTGCCATTCTGTGAATTTATGTCTATATTCAGTGCGTTTGCCAATTCTTCTCTGTTTATGCTTCCTTTCTCTCTTATTAAATTTATTATCTTTTCGGCTTCTGCATAAAGTTTCTTGCTCTTCGGATGCGTACCATATACCATTACAAGCAGTTCTTCCATGTTATTATTAGTTATTTGATTTATTTATTGTTGTATAACTTTATTTATATCATAATTTCTTCTAATTAAAATGGCATTTGATATAATCGCTGTCTTTAAGAAGAGCTTTATTATGCTTTTTACGGATCCGTTGATTTTTGTATTTGCAGCTATATACGCGGCGATTTACGTTGCCTTCGCGGCGTATTCCTTTTATTCTATTAAAATTACGAACATAAACAGTGTAAATATAAATTTAACTACCCTGTACTATATTTTAATTTATTTAGTGCTGATTTTTCTTGCAAGCACTTTCATAAGCGGGATGGTATTCGTAAGGGTAGCAGGAAAAAAGAAAACTTTTCATAATATACTGAATAAGACAGTGAAAAGATATCCTGCGTTGCTTGCAACTACTTTTTTAACTTCAGTTATAATATCTTTGGGTCTTGTTGCACTCGTTATACCTGGAATTTATCTTGCTTTCAAATTGATCCTTTCACCTGTTTCCTCCGTTGTTGAAGACAAAAGTCCAGTTGATGCGATGAAAAGAAGCTGGAGTATTACACAGGGTAATTGGTGGTATATATTCGGATTATTTGTTCTTTTCTTTATAGTTATATCGATAATCGGCCTTTTGCCATATATCTCCTATTTCTTTTCTTTTGCATTGATTATAAGTTACCCGCTTGTTTTCATAGCTCTTGCCGGTGTACATAACTCAAAGAGAAAGACAGCAATAAAGTAATTTCTTTCAGTTAGCTATTTAAATATAGTAGTATCACTATTAAGCTATGGTAAATAAAATAACTAAGGGAGTTATACTTGCTTCCGGTAGCGGAACAAGGGCTAGGCCAGCTACATACTATATACCAAAACCGATGTTGCCTATCGGTAATACACCAATGTCAAAAATCATTATATACCAGATGATAAATGCAGGCATAAGAGACATTCTAGTTGTTTCAAGAAATGACAAAGAAGGGATGCCAACATTTAATATGGTTATTGATTACTTCAGCAAAGAAAACGTTGCGAGGAATCTAAGCGAATACAAAAAAGAAATTGAAAACGGAAAAATAAAAATAGAGTTGGACTTTCAGCCAGTGGATAAAAAAACAAGCAAACCTTTAGGAACTGCGGTAGGCCTTAATGTTGCGTATAGAAACGGTTTTATAAGAGATGAGCCTTGCGCCGTCATGTTTTCAGATGTAATGCAGCAGAATATAGTGGGTGGAAGCTCTCTGCTCGAAGAGATGCTTTCAAGGTATAATGGAAATACATTTGTTTCGATGAAGAAAAACAACATAGATAAAATCACCGAAAAATCAGCTGCTTATGGCAGTTATCTTGGGGATAACGTATACAGACTAGAAAAAATAGTAGAGAAGCCTACCTTGGAATACGTTAAAAATAATTCAACTGAATTGTCTGTTGCCGGCGGGATTTATCTTATTAATGAAGACGGCGGAAACAAGGCAGATAAGGTAAAAAGAGGAGCGGGCGGGGAGTATCATATCACTGACATAATAGACATGCAGGCTAAAGATAAGGGGGCCTATGGTTACCTTATAGATAAAAGCAGGTTTAAGTCCTATGATGTTGGTGACTTTGAAGTTCTTATAAAAGAGAATCTGGAAGAAAAACACAGAAAGGATTTCTTTGATTATGTTAAAAGTTCAAAGGCAGCAGTCAAAACAATTTTTACAGGAGGGGTGGCCCTGTATGGAAACACTACTGATCTTATGGAATTGCTTTCTTTGCTTTCAAAGGGTTAATGAGTTTCATTGAATCTTTGAACATATTCTTCAGGCCTTAATGAATTAAGGTATAAACCAGAAAGCTCCATCGCTCCGAAATTTGAAAATCTTGGGGTAATCTCTACATAGAAATGCAGTTCTTTATTGTCCTTAAGTTCATGGAAAATAAGATTATAGGAGTGGTTGCCGAATATTTTCTGGTTTTTCTCAAGTATTGTTTTTATGAACCCGGACAGGCTTTTTATCTCATTTTCTTCAAGCTTTCCTACGTAATCAATGTGCCTTTTTGGCATTATTATTGAATGTCCCCTGAATCTTGAGCCATATGGCGCAAATGCAACAGCATTATTATCTTCCATTAAAACTCTTTCCTTTTCTTTTTTTAATGCGCCTTCAAGTATGCATTTCCCGTGGTTGTTTTTTATGATCTCAATTTCCTGTTTTATTATTGGCAGAATAAAAGTGAAACCAATTACCTGCGTGTGCGGGTGATATAAGCTTCCTCCGCTTATGCTTCCGCTGTTTCTGAAAGTATAAACCTGCTCTATTTTTTTGTCAGAGTATGCAAGTTTTTCCGCATCAGCTATAAGATTAAACCATTTTTGCAGCATGCTTTCTTCAATCTCATGAAATTTCTGTAAATGGTAGGGAGTATCTACTATTACGTAAGAGCGGCCATAGTTTATGTATTTTTTGAAAAAATCGGAACTTTCATGGGGTGTTAACTCTTCGTTTACAATTGGATATTTATTGTACATTAATCTTAGCTTCCACGGTTTATCAACAAATTTTATCGTTGTATTGAGATTTTCATTTCCGTATTCAAAAGGACAGTTTTCCGCATTTCTATACATTATTTCTTCGCTTCTAAAATCCTTTGGTCTTTTGTCTCTTGAGAATGTGAATACCACGTCTGATCCGGTTATGTAATCTCTGCGTATCTCTCCTTTAAAGGGAATTTCAGACATAGCAACATAACAACAATTGAAGATAAAAATGTTTTTGTTTTTATTTTATAGGCTGTAAAAACAGTGAATGGTTATTGCTCCCGCCGGGATTTGAACCCGGGTCAGTGACTCGAGAGGCCACCGTCCTTGGCCGCTAGACTACGAGAGCAGCATAGATAATATTAAAGTGCTCGTATTAATAAATTATAGATTTAATAGCTTAGCACCAAATATATTAGTCTTAAGATGTTACTAAATTTATGGATAGGAAGTACTTAGCGGCATTAAGCACTACTGTAGGGACGATAGTGGGTGGTGGAATACTTGCTTTGCCCTATGCAATAGAGAAAAGCGGGTTTTTTGAGGGAATAGCGCTCCTTGTACTGATAGGATCTGCGTCTATATTGATAACAATGTACACTGGTGAACTTTCTAGCCATTTTAAAAAACTGCATCAATTACCTGTAATAATAAGCAAGTACACAGGCAAAAGACTAAGAATTTTGATTCTAATATTCCAAGTTTTAACCATCTATGGCGCACAGATAGCATATCTTACTGGGATAGCATTGGTGATGGTGTTTCTTTTTCATTTGCCCTATGCAGTTTCCATTCTTTTAGTCTTTTTGCTTACCCTCCCCTTAATATACAAAGGCTACAAATTGGTTGAGGATGCAGAAACGCCATTGCTTTTTATAAAGATAGCTCTTATAGTTGCAGCGGCTTTGTCGGTTCTTACAATAGTCAAGGATGCAAACTTTTATTTATATAATATAACAGATCTTTTTGGGCCATTCGGAATAATCCTTTTCTCTTTTACAGGTTATACCGTAATACCGGAAGTAAAGGAAGAGCTTGGGGGAATGGACAAGCTTGCAAGCGTTATCATTGTTTCATATATAATTTCCATTCTTATTTATGTTTTTTTCTCCTTCGCATTTGTTGGCGCTTTCGGCCACTCAGTGTCAATTGTTGCTACCGACGGAATACATTCAATTTACTATGAAATACTGTTTTCTTTAACTACTTTATTCCTTCTTTTAACGCCATACATAGCGCTTAGTCTTGTACTGGCTGATTCCTTTACTTATGATTTTGGAATCGGAAGAAAGCCCAGTATGTTTTTATCGCTAGCGGCCCCATTCGCGATAGCACTTTTCGACTTAAATTTTGAAAGTATACTTGATTTTACAGGAGGGATATTTATTTCGCTTCTTGCAATTCTAATACTATTTGCCGTTTTTATTGAAAGAAGAAAAGCCAAAAATAAGATTAAATACCTTGTGCCAGGCGGCATATACCTTATAGTCTTTACATTTGCAGTCATGCTTTTGGGCCTGGTATATACAGTTTATTCAATAATATGAAAGTTACAAAGTTGGACAGCAGAAACAATCTGATAAAGGCAATAGTGAAATCTTATAGCGATCTTATTTTCCTACAATATATATACGAAAATGGGGATGAGTTAACTGCTTACTCTAGGAGAAAAGTCGTTGTAGGTAAATCGCAGGAGATAAAGACAATAAAACTAACAGTAATAATCGAAAAGATAAAATTGACGGAAACGTCTTTGGATATTGGGGGTAGGATAACCTACTCATCTGATGAAAATGTTCCATTACATAAGTATCATACAATCCAGATAAAGAGAGGAACAGGGTTCATCCTTAAAAAAAGCAGGCTTCTGCATTTTCAGATCAAGCTTCTAAGACAGGCTGCGGAAACTTCCCCCAGGGTATTTATCTGTGTTTATGAGGAAGGTACAGCATTCTTTTATATAATGTCAAACTACAGGATAAATAGAAAGATGAACTTTGCAAAAGCAGTAAGCGGCAAGAGATTCAAAAACGAGAGCAGGAAAGAATTTTTCACAAAACTCGCGGCCTTGCTTTCTGAAGAATATTCGAAGGGATACAACGCTTTCATCGTAGCAGGAAAGGCTCTAGACAATGAGGATTTAAGAAAAAACTATCTTAAGGATAAAAGCATAACCTATGAAACGGTTTCATATGCAGACACGGGTTTGAGGGAGCTTTTATCCAGGGATAGCATAAATGAGGCACTAACCAGAGCAAGGCTTTCCATCCAAAGACAGCTGATCAATGAGTACTTATCAGGGATATCAAGAGATGATGGGCATTATGTCTATGGGGAGAACAAGCTGATTGAGGCATTAGCCAAAAGAAGGCCGCAGCAGGCTCTTATTTCGAAGGAATATATACTGAATAATAAAGAAATTATTGAAAAACTTGATAATCTAGGCTGTGAGATCGTTTTGTTTGATGAAAACGATGAATCATTAAGCCAATTAGACTCGTTCGGCGGGATTCTTGCAAAATTTACAGATATTTAGCCTAAATTAAAACAAGTTACCTTTGAAAGGTAGAAAATTAAGCTTAAATACAAAGTGCTGTGTTTATCTATTAATGAACAGTCCGAGCATAGCATTTCTTTTGCCCGCATTTGTAAGTCAAAAAGCTGCACAGAGACGGGAGTTTTTAGATAAGCTGAATGTAGCAGTAAGTAAGCAGTCTATAGTGCTGCTGGATTCAATAGAAACAGATGAGGAAAGGTGGAAAAATTTAATAATCGTAAAGTTTGCACATTCACGGCTTTTTGGGGAAAGCTTCCGGCTTGGTTTGTCAGCGGCTTTGAATCTCGGTGCTGAAAAAATAGTTACATTTGAAAGTTACTCCGCAGAAAACGGGGCATGGTTTACCGATTACTTAAATGGCGGTAACATGATTGAAAGTGGAAAAAGAAACTTTAGGGAAATGCTTGTAACGGAGATTTCTAATTTATTGTCATTTGGTAATTCATACAATAATTTTTCTTTTAATAGGATATTTACCAAAGAATCTGCTTTGCTTCTTAAAGACACAAAACTGAACGGAAAGTCTTTCCTTGTCGAATCGATAAACATTCTTAATGCCCACGGTATACACACTACTGAAATAATAAGAGAAGAGTATGGAAAGGACAATAAAAGGATCAATCTAGCAGAGATGGTCGAATCAATAATAAAAAGCTTTAATAAGACCTCAATAAATTACAGTCTGATTTCTTCTTTTTCCTACATGGTTAACTTACTTATGGTATATACAAGCCTAAGTCTTGGTTTTTTCTATCCCCTAGCGGTGCTTTTTGGAGGTGAGATAAGCGGACTTTCAAATTTTATCGTAAATGAGAAGATAAACTTTAGGAACAAGGGTTTTCTTAGTTCTGCATACCGTTTCGGAAAGTTCAATGCCTTTATACTAGCAGTAGTGGCCTTTGACATATTCATGATTAGCGTTATATCCAAGTACATGCTTGCCTTTGGAAGGACGTATTTTTCAATTATATCCACGTTTTCAATAGTTATAGTTTCAGCGGTTTCCCTCTTCTTTACAAATAAGTTAATATGGGGGAAAGGAAACCATCAGAAGGTTTTTCTGTAAGCTGGTTGTTATGATCTGGACCGGCCGAGATTTGAACTCGGAGCCTTCACGATGCGAACGTGACGTCATGCCATTAGACCACCGGCCCGTACTCTTTATAAATAGCACCTGTTAATATTAATAATATTAAATTTATGGCCAAAATCTCTGGGAAAAAGATAATAGAACAACCATCCATTTACTTGCTTTTAGGCATAGTTTCTGCAATAATTATAGCCAGGCTTTACGTTTATTTTGGAGGAAATCTCGGACTAGGCTATAATGGTATAAAATTTCATCATATATTTTTAGGGATTATACTCGTAATAGTCAGCGGAATAGTGTTTTTCGCGCTCGATGAACAGCTTAGAAGAAACAATACAGCAATGTGCATTACCGCTCTTGTTTTTGGTTTTGGTGTTGGTCTTATATCAGACGAGGCTAATTTTCTGGTAAGTGTAGGCCAGTACTATAACTTGAGCAATTACTACCAGCCTATAAATCTGTATGTAGATACAGCTTTCATTGTTTTTGCATTCCTGCTTTTTATCTTTTCAATATTTAAAAAGAAGCGAAAATAGTTTGGTCATTTAATGCTTTCTATAATCTATTTAGTAGGCAGTTTAATTACCGCATTTTTTGAGCCAACCTAAGTATGTATTATGTTTATTTATCAAATGTGAGCGGAAAATACGCATGCTTTAACAGTGAGAGGATGTCACCATGCCTAGTTAATGATTATTTTTTTAGCAGGCACATACTTTGGAATGTCATATACGCTGAAA
>JAJZOB010000020.1:325-9380 GCA_021852135.1 Nanobdellota archaeon | reverse complement strand
AAATGACAGAAGTTTGTCCAGTTTGTGGTCTTCCAAAAGACCTTTGTATCTGCGGGACCATTTCGCAGGAAACGCAGAAAATAAAGATTTACACAAAAAAGGTTTCTTTCAAAAAGATGGTTACTATCATAAGCGGTCTAGATCCAAAGGCTGTGAATGTGAAGGACCTTACAAAGACATTAAAAACAAAGATAGCTTGCGGCGGAACCTTCAAAGACGGTATGATAGAGCTGCAGGGAGAACATGTAGATAAAGTAAAGGATATACTTATTAAGCAGGGTTTCCCAGAATCCTCATTTTCTTAGATTACCTTATTAAATAAATTTTCTCCTCGTTCTACCTTTGTAGTAAATTCCCTAAAAACCGCATCAGATAATGACTGCTCCTTTATTCCTAATTTCTTTTCGATCTTTTCTGCAGTTGAAGGCATAAACGGCTTCAAAAATATCGCAGTGACCCTTATTGCCTCCAATGAATTATAAAGCACGTTAGCCAATTCTTTGCCATGCAATTTCCAAGGCTCATTATCATTTACGTATTTGTTTATTTTCCTTACACCCTCAAATACAAGGTTTAAAGCAGAATAAAGGTCCTTTTTATCAAATTTTTCGATTATTTCCTGCTTTTTTATAAAGTCTTCTATCTCTGCATTTCCTTCTATTTTGCCTTCAAACCTTTCCGCAATAGTCAAAATCCTAGCAACTAAATTGCTTAAGTTGGCCATTAGCTCTCCATTTATCCTCTCCTTTAATGCTGATTCTGAAAAGTCTCCATCTTCCCATGTCGGTTTCTCTCTTAGTAAGAAGTACCTGAATGCATCCGCCGAGTATTTATCCGCCATTTCTATAGGATCTATGACATTGCCTAAGGATTTGCTCATTTTTCTTCCTTCAACAGTCCACCAGCCATGCGCCATCACGTTTTTTGGAACCGGTAAATCAGCAGAAAGAAGCATAGCAGGCCAGATTACTGAATGGAACCACACTATCTCCTTACCTACTAAATGAACATCCGCTGGCCAGAATTCCTTGAATTCGCTGCCATGCGGCCAGTTCAATGCACTTAGATAATTAAGCAAGGCATCAAACCAAACATAAACGGAATGGCTTTCATCAAATGGAAACTTTATCCCCCATGAGACGCTCTTTCTTGTTATATCCAAATCCTTTAATTCCCCATTAAGCCTGCTTAATATTTCATTTGCATTTTTTTCCGGGATTATCAAGCCGCCCTTTATAAGTTTCACTATCTGCTCTTTGTATTTGCTTAATCTGAAGAAGTAAGCTTCCTCCTTTATTTTTTGAACATCTCTGCCGCAATCTGGACATTTGCCATTTACAAGCTCTGTTTCAGTTATATATCTTTCATCTGGTAGACAATAAAATCCCTCGTACTCTCCTTTGTATATATCCCCCTTTTCCCATACTTTTTTTATGAATTCCTTTACCGCAGATTCATGGTATTCGTCGGTTGTTCTTATAAATTTGTCATAAGATATGTTAAGCTTTTCCCATGCAGCCTTGTATCTCTGTGAATTTTCATCAACGAGCTCCTTCGGTGTTTTATTCTTTTCTGCTGCGGCTTTTTCTATCTTTCCGCCATGTTCATCGGTTCCAGTCAAAAAGAAAACTTTTTCATTATTTAATCTATGCCATCTTGCCAGTATATCTGCAATTATAGTAGTATATGCATGCCCTATGTGGGGCTTGTCATTGACATAGTAAATCGGTGTAGTTACGTAAAATTTTTCCATTATATTTTTAATGCCGCTACATTATTTTATAGCGGAGGTGGGATTTGAACCACACGACCTCTGGGTTATGAGCCCAGCGAGCACTCCTGGCTGCTCTACTCCGCTTTGATTTATTTAATAGTTGCTCCTTATTTAATAACTTTTACTAAACTACAGAATAGTTATTTAAACTATGCATTCTTTCTAATAATATGTCCATAGTCATATCACTTGGTGGCTCATTTCTATTTGACAAGAAGAAGGATACCTCTTTGCTTTTCAATGAATTAAAAAAATTAAATCAAAAATTTTTAGTTATAACCGGCGGTGGCCCGATAGCAAGGGAATACATAGATTTCTCCAAAGAATTCAACCTAAGTGAAAAGGAATTACATACTGTTGGAATAAAGTGCACGCACATAAATGCGTGGGTAATGTCAAAGGCCTTCAAAACAGATTACACTGATAAAGACCCTAGAAAGATAAAAGTGAACAAAAAAATAACGCTTACTGGAGGTTACCTTCCAGGATGGACAACCGATACTTGTGCGGCATATGCTGCAGTTTCAACGCATTCCAAAGTTATATTCAACATGTCAAAAGAAATGGGGGTTTATGACAAGGATCCAAGGAAATTCAAGGATGTGAAACTGCTTAAACAGATAAACTTCGAAAGGCTTTACACGCTAACAAAGGGAAAGCGCGTACCCGGCATGAACTTTATATTTGACCCCTTGGCAGCAAAAATATGCAAAAAGAACAATATAGAGGTCGTAGTTACAAGCGACATTGAAGACATAAAACGGTACCTTGAAAACAAGGAGATAAACGGTACGATTATAAGATAAGCTTTTATACTACTATATATATTATTCTAAAATGCAACTGATAATAGCTGAAAAAAGCACGGCTGCCGAAACCATTGCAAAAAACCTTGCAGAAACAAAGATAAAAACAGAGGAATTCGGGCCGGTAAAAGTCTGGTATACAAAGATAAACGGTGAAGAAACGGTTGTAATGCCCCTTAAAGGCCACATCAAAAATGTAAGATACCCAGAGACCTTCAAGAAATGGAATGAAGAGACATTAATGAAGATGATAGATGCAAAGCTTGTTTATACACCGGCTGCCGAGGAAAACATCGCTGTAATAAAAAAGTTCGCCAAAAAAGCAGATAAGATAATAATAGCAACAGACTACGATACAGAAGGCGAATCCATAGGCTTTGAAGCAATCGATGTAGCAAGAGAAGAAAACAATAAAGCAAAGATATACCGAAGCGTGTTCTCATCACTTACTGCGAAAGAGTTAACAGAAGCATTCAAAAACCTGCAAAAGCCGAATAAGGACCTTTCTGATAGTGCTGACGCTAGGAGAGAGATTGACCTTATACTGGGAGCGGTTTTAACAAGATTCATATCGCTTGCAGCCGAAAGACTCGGGAATTCTTTTCTGTCTGTAGGCAGAGTACAGACCCCAACACTTGCTCTCATTGTAAGCAGGGATGCAGAGAGGAGGGCATTCAAACCAGAGAAGTACTGGAGATTTCTTGCCACAGTACAGGGAAAAGATTTTGCTTTTGTATCAGAATACAAAGATGGAAGGATATTTGATGAAAAAACAGCAGAAAAGCTGAGAAAAATAAAAAATGAAAAGCAAGCTTTAATAACAAAGGTTGAAAAGAAGAGAAAGAGAGTAAGCCCTCCAAAGCCTTTTAACACTACCTCTTTTCTGAGAAGCGCAGCTGCAATAGGCTTTTCAGTGCCCAATGCCATGCGTATAGTCCAAGGTTTATACATGAAAGGTTATGTTTCCTATCCTAGAACGGATAGTGAAGCTTATCCTCCGACCTTGGATTTAAGGGAGATACTCAATGAATTGAATAATTCTAATGCATATTCAAAAACGGTTGCAGAAATACTGAAAAAGCCATTGAATCCGTCTAAAGGAAAGGAGGCAAAGGACCACCCTCCAATACACCCGGTAAAGCTGCCTTCTGAGAAATTAAACCCACAGGAAGCAAGGATCTTTGATTTAATCAGCAGGAGATTTCTAGCAACTCTTTCCGAGGAATCCGAAGAAGAGATAATCTCTGTAAAGATGGACATAAAGGGGAATGAATTCACTGCAAGAGGCAGCAGGATACTTGTGCCCGGATGGCGGTCAGTCTATATCTTTTCAAAATATGAGGAGAATATACTTCCAGAGATAAAGGAAGGTGAAAGCCTAAAGATAAAGGAGATAAATGAAAGCGAAGACTTCACTACACCTCCTGGAAACTATTCACAGGGTGCAATATTGAAGATAATGGAAGAGCTAAACCTTGGTACAAAGGCCACGAGACCAGAAATACTCAAAAAGCTCATGGAAAGAAGGTATATCTCTGCAAGCAGGACCCTTATACCCAGCGAGGTAGCATTTGCCGTTATAGAAAATATGGAAAAGGTATCAAATGATATAACCGGTCCAGAGTTAACTGCAACTATCGAAAAGGAGATGAAAAAGATAGAAGAAGGGCAGAAGAAAAAAGAAGAAGTGGTCGATGAATCAAGGGAAATGCTTAAGGAAGTGCTTAAAAAACTGCAGAGCAAAAGAAAGGAAATAAAAGAGCTAATGCACAAAGCTCTTTTGCAGCAGTACATATTTGGGACCTGCCCTAAAAGCGGCGGAAAGTTAAAACTAGTGGTATCAAAGAAAAGTCACAAACGCTTTGTAGGTTGCAGTGATTATCCAAAATGCCACTTCGGTATGCCTTTACCGCAGTCGGGTTACTTCTTCATATCACCACAGACCTGTCCAAAATGTGGGATACATATGATAGAATGGCATGCAAAAGAAAGCAAGAGGACTTACATATTTTGTGTAAACCCTGCATGTAAAGTCGAAAAGAAGGAAAAAGCTAGCGCAAAAGAAAAAGCTAAAAAATAAACACTGATAGTAAAGAATACTACCAGCATTAAGAAGTTCTTTAAGTCTTAGCTACAAGGTCTATGCATCTTCCAGCTGCTATTGTTAAACCCATATCCCTGATAGCAAAACCAGCAAGTTGAGGTATAACATCAGCTTTTTCGATTGAAAGAGGCTTTAATGGCTCCAATACGACTATTGCAGCATCTCCCTGCTTGATTGTTGCAGGATTTTCCTCTGCTGTCTGTCCTGTCTTTGGATCCAGTCTCCTAAGTATCTTTTTGAACTTTACTGGAACCTGTGCAGTATGTGCATGAAGTACTGGGCTGTAGCCCGCAGATATTGCTGTTGGGTGATTAAGAACTATTATCTGCGCAGTGAATTCAGTTGCGACTGTTGGTGGAGCTGACACCAATCCAACGACATCTCCCCTCTTTACTTGTTCTTTTTCAACGCCCCTGACATTGAAACCTATGTTGTCACCGGGTGCAGCTTGATCAAGGTTCTGATAGTGCATCTGTATCGACTTTACCTCTGCTGTAACATGTGAAGGCTCAAAGATTATCTTGTCTCCTGGCTTCATAATACCGCTTACAACTTTACCTACTGGAACTGTTCCTACTCCTTGTATTGAGTAAACGTCCTCTATAGGTATTCTTAATGGCAGCTGCGTAGGTCTGTCTGGTAAAGGCAGGTTGTTTAAAGCTTCCAATAATGTTGGGCCGGTGTACCAAGGCATCTTATCGCTTTTAACCTTAAGATTCTCACCATTCTTTGAAGATATTGGTATGTAGTTAAGGCTCTCTGCATTTGGATATGATGCTTTAACCACTTTTATTACCGCATCTTTTACCTCTTTGTACTTTGCCTCATCATAGTTCAAAAGATCCATTTTATTCATTGCAATTATAAGGTTCTTTATGCCAAATACTCTTGCCAAGTAAACGTGTTCCCTAGTCTGCTGCATTACACCTTCTTTGGCATCGACGACCAAAACGGCAGCATCTGCCTCAGAAGCGCCAGTAATCATGTTCTTAATGAAGTCAACGTGTCCCGGTGCATCGATTATTGTAAATTCATATTTGTCTGTAACGAATTTTTCGTGACTAAGGTCTATTGTTACTCCTTTCTTCCTTTCTTCACCGGAAGTATCCAAGAAGTAAGCAAACTCAAAGTCTACTTTTCCTAAAGTCTCAATGTCCTTCTGGATCTTTGCCTTATCCTGTTCACTGAAACTTCCTGTTTCATAAAGCAATCTTCCTACTGTAGTAGACTTACCCGAGTCTACGTGCCCTATGAAAATCAAATTCATGTGTGGTTTAGTTTCTGCCATATTTTTCTCCTCCTTTTTATCATTTTATCAATTTTGATATACTATAAAGAAGTGTTTATTATTTAAATCTTTTGGTAGACAAAGACTACGTGACATTCTACCATGAATGAATTCATGACTTCCAGCGCCTATTGAAAGCTTGAGCTTTCTCATATATCCCTGTTTTTGCTGCCTTTCTGCTTCCTTGAAAGCATTCTCTTGAAAACAGCTCCTTTTGCTTCTTATCTGGATATAGTCTGAACTTGTATGCTGTCAACATATTGTTATTCTGCCACTTCTTATATTTGGGTTTTCCATTTCTTTATTCGCTTTCATCCCACGATTTAAATCGTGGGTTTTCCAGCTCACACTTTATAAATTAATTGTGGCATATTCCCAAAGTAGAGAAAACAATTTAATTATTCTTTTCATGGGCTAAAAAAGAAATTATAATAAAAATACCAAATATTCAGGGTTTATTCTTAAAATTATAAAGCAGATAAATAAATATGAAAACAATAGCCAATCCTACAAGGATAAAATACAGGTAACTATCCAAAAATAATAATGAGGCAGGGATGTTATTTGGACTAAAACCTGTGTCTGTAAGCTTTGCATAATAAACATTATCAAAGAAAGCATTGTTTTTATCCGTGCCTCCTCCTATACAATATGCGAACGCAAGGCCATTAGAACTGGCATTGGCAGATAAACACATCGGAAAAAGAATATTTGGATTGTATGAAAACGTTTGTACCCAAGTATTTGTATTTGAGTTGGCAGTATTATACACATAAGCGTTATTTGTAATATTATTAGTACTATTTGATCCACCTAAACAGTATATATCACTACCATAAGAGAAACAGCTTAAACCCATAACGCTAAAGGGATAATTTGCTGCTTGAACCCAGTTACCAAGACTTCCATTTTCATATTGCGCAGAATAGTAAGTATAATATGATGGCTTGAGTATTCCACTAAATGAATATCCGCCAATGCAATATAGCTTGCTATTAACGAATAAACACATCGACAAACTAACATTAAATGGATAACTGCTTGTACTTTTCCATATTGACAGTGAACCATTATTATTTATGCGTGAATAATAAACTTGATTGGAAACTAACTTAGTGTTATTCATAGCACCTATACAATAGATATAATTATCGTTTACAGCGCAGCTTTGCCCCTCTGCAGAGAATGGAAATGGTTGGGTTTCTTTCCAACTCGATAAACTACCATTACTTAAAGCAGTTGCATAATAAACTGATTGAGTATAATTGGTTGAATTTGGGTTTTGAGTTGAATAACCTCCTATGCAATAAATATAATTATTATATGTAATACAGTTTTCTCCTGCAATCGAAACAGGATATCTTGTTGTAGATTTCCAAGCGGATATATTCCCAGATGCGAGAACTTTGGAGTAATAGACGTTATTTACGGAGACATAGCTGTTATTTATACCCCCTACACAGTATATATATCCATTCATCGTAGTACACATTTGTGCGAATACTGGAATTGGATAATCTACTGTTTGAGACCACGCATTAAGGTAATCATTCAAGTTGATATTGCTGCTATAATACTGATTATAGGAATAATGAAAAGTTATACCTACAGCAAATAGTATAATTATAGAAACAACTATAAGAACAAACGGTTTATACCTAAATTTTTTGCTTGCTTTCTTTTCCATAATCAAGTAGGAGGCATGTGACAACCCCCGCTAAGGGACATTGACCAATTAACCACAACAGTTACCCCCGTGGGTTTATATCCGCTTGAAGGGGAGGGAGTATATGTGTATGTCCATCCTGGGCCTGTTTCAAGTCCAGTACAAGAAGAATGAGTAGAAACAGAAGGTATGGTAAAGTAAACTGCACTGCTATAACCGGCCGGGGGATTCGAAGTAAACTTTAAGTTCGTACCAGTAGTAGAGTTTGTTGTTGAATTAAATGTCACACTCCAAGTAGTAGGAGGGACAGCTGTGCCATTTGTAAATGTTGTCACACATATTATACCAGGATACAAAAGAGTACCTGCCACATCATTGTTTCCAGTGTAATCATAATAGCAGTCATAACCGCTTGAAGTTATTTTTGCGTCGTATGTAATAAATCCTGGTTGACTAGCAATTAAAAGATGTTTTGTGGTACTGCCGCTGTTTGAAGCACTATTATTCTCTATTATACTCCAATCTAAACTACCTGATGGAGGCCAATAAAGATCACTAAAATTGGTTATACAACTCCAGTAAGCTTTCGGTATTGTATTAACTATACCCGCCTGAAAACTATACCCATTTGTGCTACAATAAAAAGTAGAATCTACCTTCGCAGAAAGAGTATAGGTAAGTGATCCCATCGCAGATACAGAAAGAGGAGTAACAATACCGGATTTAGATACTCCGTTGAAGTTTATGGTCCAACCATTTCCAACTGTATAGCCATTAGGCAAGCCCCAATTAAATGTAGTAGTACAGTTCCATGACGGACTATTTATGTATTGTGATTCCCCTACGACTTCGTTTCCAGATGATTTACAACTTAACCCGTTAGATGTTGAACTACTAAAGGAAAACGAGTTCGTTGGAACAGTATATAGATCTTGATCAAACTTAATTTGATTTTGTGTTGCTGTACTTGGACTAGTTAAGCCATTCCAGGATACTTCCCAATCATAACCGACAGGCAATTGACCTGAAAAAGTAGTTATACAACTCCAATAATTAAATGTATAAGAAGAACCTTCATACAATGATGGAGCATTATAAGAGTTACAGTTAAGATTTGAGCTGTAAGCTTCTGAAGTAGCAGCTAGAACATCTGGTATATCATCTTGTACATAACTTATAGGAGAGCCAGTAGATACAGAGGGTGAATTACTGCTATAGTGGGTATACCAATCTTGACCTGACGGTAAACCTGTCTCTGAAAATGTGGTAGTGCAGTTCCATGCACTGAAGGTATAAGAAGAACCTTCATACAATGATGGAGCATTATAAGAGTTACAGTTAAGATTTGAGCTGTAAGCTTCTGAAGTAGCAGCTAGAACATCTGGTATATCATCTTGTACATAACTTATAGGAGAGC
>JAJZOB010000020.1:0-315 GCA_021852135.1 Nanobdellota archaeon | reverse complement strand
GTATAAGAAGAACCTTCATACAATGATGGAGCATTATAAGAGTTACAGTTAAGATTTGAGCTGTAAGCTTCTGAAGTAGCAGCTAGAACATCTGGTATATCATCTTGTACATAACTTATAGGAGAGCCAGTAGATACAGAGGGTGAATTACTGCTATAGTGGGTATACCAATCTTGACCTGACGGTAAACCTGTCTCTGAAAATGTGGTAGTGCAGTTCCATGCACTGAACGTGTAGCTTTCTCCCAGCCTTATCGAAGGTGTTTTATAGGAAACGCACGCTAAATTGTCGCTTTTTGCCGTAGCAGTGTAGTAA
>JAJZOB010000049.1 GCA_021852135.1 Nanobdellota archaeon | reverse complement strand
TCTTTCCTTAACTTCATTGCTGAAGACTAATGCATAATTTATTCTTTTCCATGCGGATTTTTCCAGTAACTTGTAGAACAAAATTATCAAAGGCAGTGAGAACCTGTTTTTGAAGCTTTGTTTCTTGTAATACTTATACATAGTATGGGCAACCCTTAAAGGAGTGTGGCACATAGCCACAGTCTTTTTGTGTCTATTCCTAAATGTTATTAATTCTGCTATCCCTGCAGTTGAAATCATGAATATATCATAATTATCTAAATTAGGTATCTTTGTAAGCATCAGTGATTTAAAGAGGTTAGCTCCTCTGCCTATAAATCCCTTTGGTTCCGCATTTCCAAGTAACTTAACGTTGTATTTTTCGAAATCGTCAAATGTATTTTTTTTGTCATAAAAAAATGTAAAAATATCACTTTTATATTTTTTGTCCTCTAAGACCTTAAGAATTGCTCTTTCCACCCCTCCTTTGCTTTTTATCCATGGCACAAATATTGCCATTTTTATTTTGTCGTTCGATACCATTCAATATTTAATACTTAAAGACCAATATTAATATTTATGTCATATAAACAGAAAGGGCAATATTCTCTAGAATATACAATAATAATGGGTATAGGCATAGGTATTATCGCTGCATTTGTAGTGTATATTGCGCTTTTCTATGGCTCATTTGCTTCAAGTTCAGCAGGAAGCCAGATAACTACAGTATCGGATAGCCTTGCTAATGAAATCAGCTACGTTGCTTCACAGGGGCCAGGATCCATGCAGGTATTTCCAATAACTCTGCCTTTTATTGAGCCGCGGTATTCTTTTTTCTGCGGAAATATAATAAAATTGCAGACTACTACTGAGTTAGGCGTGTCTAAGTCAATCGAAAATGTATCGGGAATGCTTCCTTTATCAGGTGGCACATTTGATGCATTTGCAAGAGATGAAAACGGCAGTGCTTTGGTGGGCCTTGACTTTTCCATAGCTTTAATTCAATTTACTTATTCTATTTCTTCAAATACATTGTCTTATTCAATGTCTTTCTATAACTACTCTAATGGCTTAAAGGGTACTTCATTTAACGTAAGTCTTTTTTCCACTGGCGGATCATATTTAACTAGCGTTACAGGTTCTACTAGTTCAGGTCAGGCTACAGGTACACTAACTCTGCCGTCTACCGCGCAAAGTCAATATGTTATTGAGGTGTATCCATCAAGATCTGGAGATTATTACTCTACCTGCATCAGTCTTCCATGATTAATAGCATTAAAGAATAGAAACCCCCTCATTAATAAGCAATCAAGATTACTTTCTGGTTAATCATAAAAAACATATCCCCTACTGCATAAACTTATTAGTTTTACCCCAAATCTAATTCTTCTCTTTTTAGAACATTAAATAAGTAAGACAAGCCACCAAAACCTTTAGAAAAATTAAGAAAGACTTCAGAGGATCTATTAATTTTGTGTAGCCCCAAAGTTGCTCCAAATCTTTTAACGTTAGATCCTTGTCTTTTACTCCTACAAACACTAAATTTAGTAGTTGACCCTGTGTTCCTCGTTTTTAAGGAACTTTTCTATCCCAGATTTAAGGTCATTGATTCTTATTATTTTGCCATCTCTTTCGTATTTGTAATGAGAATTCCACGGTTGTGTTACCAAGTATAAGGTCACCTGTGAATTGTTTCCTCTTTTGATTATCTCCTCTGCCAGTGTATTTGCGTCATCAAATATAGTCTTGTATCCGTAGTTCAGCTTCTTATCTATGGTTGGTACACATGTAACCTTTATGTCTGCCCCATAAAAGTTCTTCTTTAACCATTTCACGATGTACTCCGACTGTTCAATTGGCCTTTGTGTTATTATCTCGACTTCGTGTGTCTCTGTCAGCGAGTCCAGCGTTTCTTTTCCTATCGTCGGTTTTATCCCCTCCCACTTGTTGCTCCATATCTGGCCGTGCAGATCAAGAAATTCAGGGGTAGATATTGGAATTTTCCAAGTCTCCGGCTTGTAGTCACATATATCATCCCAAGTGTAATTACTTTGATGTATCCCATTGTAAACCTTAAGGAAAACTGTGTGAAAATCTGCGAGGGTACCGTCAATGTCCAATCCTATCTTTTCTTTTTGCATACGTAGTATTGAGAAGGCAGGCATTATTTAAACTTTTCAGCGCAGGAGGTTTTGTTTATAAAGTGTTTTTTGTTTACAAAGCCATATATTTTTCATATTTTATAAACAAAGCCCTATAAAACGAAAGCTTTAAATACTAGTTTATGTCATACTATATAAATCTTATGAAAGTTGTAACAAGCAAGTATACTATAAAATGTCCCTCTTGTGGTAGTGACGCAGTTAGCTATGACAAGGCAACCGGTGAATTAGTCTGTCAGAACTGTGGATATGTTATAGAGAGTGATACGATAGATTATGGTAGGGAATGGCGTTCTTTTGAAGACGAAAGAGATGAAGGAAAAGGAAGAATGGGCTCTCCATTAAGTTACGCAAAATACGATAAAGGTACAAGTACTGTAATAGGAAAGGCCAGTGAGTCCATAAAGCTGTCAAATGCTAATAGAAGAACTTTCTATAAATTAAGGAAATGGCAGCCAAGAATATCTACTGCATATGAAAGAAATTTAAAGTTTGCACTTACAGAACTAAGGCATGCTAGCAATCGTTTGCACGTTTCAAATATAATACAGGAAGAAGCAGCGAAAATGTATCGGGAGGCAATAACAAGAAGATTAGTAAGAGGTAGATCAATGGAAAGCGTAATTGCCGGAGCTCTTTATGCTGCAGCAAGAAAGCATAACAGACCGATAACATTAGATGAAATATCAGATACTTTTGAGGTAGAAAGAAAAGAAGTTGGAAAGGCATACAGATTGCTTTGTAGGGAATTAGGAATAAAAATATTGCCCACATCACCAAGCGATTACATCTATAAATTTGCTTCAGAGTTAGGGGTTTCGAATAAAACCGTTTCTGATGCGGTAAAACTACTTAAAGAAGCAGAGGACAAAGGGCTTACGAGTGGTAAGGGCCCGATGGGTATAGCAGCTGCAGTGCTTTACGTTGCGACTCTCATAAACAAAGAAAAGAAGACACAGAGAGATGCTGCAAAGGCCGCAGGTATAACAGAAGTAACAATAAGAAACAGGTACAAGGAACTTTATAAGGTTTTAAACCTTAAAGAAAGATTTAAGATAGATGATTAAAGCAGCATATAAAAATCTTATTAAACACTTGTATGCCTTTTTATTATATGGATTTTTTTAAAGAAGGCAAAGTAAAGTTCTTTGCAGAAGATAAGCAGCTAAAAAAAGCAGAGGTGTTCTTTAATCCAAAGAGAAAGTTTGACAGAGATCTAAACGTTCTTCTTGTTAGTTCTTTAATGCATAAAAATTCATCAGGTTTAGAGTTGTTTTCAGGAAGCGGAGTTCGTGGTTTAAGGCTCTGTATCGAAACAGGAAAGTTTTCAGTATTTGCTTTCAACGATATAAAATCTAAGGAAATCGTTGAAAAAAACCTACAGACAAGCAGAGGAAAACTTTTAAAAATTGATAAAAAAGTAACTGGCTTCGATTCAGCATCCTTTGAAACCAGCAAAAAATATGATTATATAGATATAGATCCATTCGGTTCTCCGGTTTTTTATCTTAATTCTGCACTTAAGCTGTTAAAGAAAGAGGGTATACTTGCGGTGAGCGCAACCGATACAGCGGCGCTTATGGGCAGTGCACAGAAGGCCTGCATGCGCAAATATGGATCGGTTTCACTTAAGACGGCCTATAGTAATGAGCTAAGTATACGGATACTTATAAAAAAGGTAATAGAAGAAGCGGCAGTTCATTCAATTAAACTTCTTCCATTACTGTTCAATTTTGAAGGTAATTTTTTGAGGATATATCTTAAGTCAATTGCTTCTAATGTAAAAGAAAGGATAGGATATGCATATCAGTGCAGCAAGTGCCCTTCCAGACAGATAAAAGAAGAAGCTAAATGCAGTTACTGCGGATCCAAGACGCATAGGATGGGAAAGCTATGGCTTGGGCCTTTATACAGCAAAAAACACGTAATAAAAATGCTTTCTGCCTTAAATAGTGGTACTTTGGATTTTCCAGAGGATTCCATTCTAAAACTATCGGATTACCTTACAAGGCTTTCAAAGGAATTAGATGTTTTCTCTTATTATACTACAAGCCAACTATCTTCCTTTTTAAAACAGCCTGAATTTAGTATATCAAGATTTAAAGATAAAACAGTGTTATCTCCAAAAGGCTTTAGGATTGCAAGCAGCTTCTCTGACTTTTTGGATAATGGTTTAGAATGATTAAGAAAGTTTTATATCTTGATTCATTGCCTGGCCAGGTAATCCTCTTCTGAACCTTATTATTACTTTTCCTCTTCCTCCATGGGCTTTTACTATCACGCCCTTTATTGATGACTTAGAGAATGCAATCTCAACTTTTTTGCCAATGAATTTTTTGGCTTCTTCTCTGTTGTTTACTTTGTCTATACTGGCTATTGCCTGATTTACCTTCTGCGTCTTTCTTCCTCTCCTATAAGATAATAGTTTTGCCATATCATTCCCCCTTTTGCATGTATTTATCCTTTATTTCTTTGTCCGTTTGCTTTAATAAATCCTTGTCTATTATCGGTTTTGTTTCTCCCTTCTTTTCTCTAAGTTTTTCTATTATGGACGTTATCTTTTCTACAATGTATTTACTGTCTTTAAGCTTTTTGTCGAAATCCTCACCAGTTATCTCCTTTACCTCACCATGGTCTATTCTCTTGAACCATTTTACTATCTCATCTACTTTTTCTATGTCTTGATGTGTAAGTACTTTCTCCTTTGCAACTGCTATATCTTCAAGCTCCTTTGCAACCTGCTTTGGTACAGGTGGTAGGTAACCGTATTCCATAAGCAAAGCCTGACCAGCTGCTACTACCGAATTATAAAGGTCTAAGCTTAGTTTTGTGGTTAATACATTTTCAGCAAGCATTAACAATCCTTCTGCGTTCTCCACATTTGCATTTATTGATTCTACTGTAGGTATTATATTTCCAGTCTTGTAAAGCATCTGTATTGGAACAAAGAAACCCGTATCATAAACTGCTACTCCGTCCCTTAATAAAGTAAGTATAACCGGGTTTGGTTTTATTATCGAAGCCCAGAACTCGGATAAAGGATATGCCTGTGCGTGTATTTTATCTGAAAAATCCCTTGCTATCTCAGCCATCTTTGCGAACAATCTGTCTCTCAGCTGTTCAAGGGTAAATTTTTGTATATCAGTGTCATCTACTATAAATGCAACGTCTATGTCAGAAGTATTTGTCATACCAGTTTTCGTCTTTGAACTTCCGAATACAACAATCGATTTTATATATCTTCTAAAAAGGCTTAAAACCCTCAGAAAATATGCTCTTATAGAATTTGCATCTTTTGAAGGGAGTACTTTATTCAAAACATCAAAAGATAGACCTGCAAGTTGTCCAGGAGGCTCTACTGACTCAGCATTCTCACCTTCTCCGATCTCTAGACCTATAAACGACCCCATATAATCTACTCTTTCATTCAGCTCATCTATTTTTGACGATAGTGCGTCTATTGTTGAAAAAAGCTTATTTAAAGTCGCTTCTATTGGATTTATGTTCTCAGTTTGATGCATATTACCTCCATTTATGTGTTTATGAATCTGATTATTTATAAGCCTTTGCTAAATTTTATGTTTTATTACCTTTTTAGTTATTTATAATAATAGTTTTTACTTTTTAAAGTCAATTCATGTAACAATATTTAAATTAGCAGTATCTAATAAGACTTATGAACATACGAGAAGTAAGCGCAATAACAAAGAAATTAAAAGGACCACAAACTAATCTTGCTACTGTAAATGACTGGATAAATGAGCTTGAAGCCAGGGCTTCAGGCACAGATTCCCATTACAGAGGGGAGATAGACTTCAGATATTCATCTAGTGAAGAAATACCTAATCCAGGGTTTATAGGTAATCCTTCAGGCTATCAGTTCACCAGGGACATATTAAAAAGATATCACTTTCAGCCGGAATACTATTCAGTGACACAGATGTTCGCTGCTCTTGGGTATAGAAGCCTTAAAACGGCAGAAACAATAGATCCTTCTGCTGTTTCAGGCTTGATGAATATGGTTTTCGAAAAAAGGAAAAATCTGCAGGATAGAGTAATGCAACTCCTTGGAAACATAAATACTGTTTTAAAGTCAATTATAGCAATAATCTATGAACTCAAGGAGCTTGACAGAAATCTTTATTTGTATCGGGAATTAAAGGACAATGACAAGGAGAAGGCGGAAGCGGCCGAACTTGCGCTTAAAAGGGTATTTCTTGACAATGTTGATTCCAGGAAGGGAGGCGCGAGTCTTTCATCGCTTTCAAGATCACCTACACAGGGTCAGGGCGGTCCAGGTTTTATAGACATAATGTCTGTTTTTTATCAGGTTAAAAGCCTAAAAGACATCCAGAATATAGAAAGAAATGAGCAGTATAAAAATATCCTAAAAAATAGATATATAGAGTATGAGAAGTGGAAGGAAATAAATGGTAATGATCTTAAGAATAGAAAGAGCCTGCTGCTCCAGTACCTTAAAAGCCAGATGGGTTCGTTTAATCTTTATGTTGACTGGTGCTCTACAGATCTTTCGCTGCTTTCAAGGATGGGCTTAGATACAGCTAAAAAGGCAGACGCATACCTTAGAGGGTCGGGAAAACCGGATATTTTCGAGAATGAAGTTTTCAAAGTAACAGTCATTGCTTATAGGCCTGTATATGCAGGAGAGTATGATGTAGAATATGCGAGGTTATTCAAAAGTAAGGGGCCAGAAATAATTATAAAGGCGGAACCAAAAAGCATAGCCGGAAATTTGATTTCGAGGGGCTATGAAGAGCATAACAGATCATTTATATATAATAGACTTAAAAAATACGGGCCTCTTGTTATCGCAGCAATTAAAATACAGATGGACTTTAAGGAAAAACCGAGTAAAGAGCAGATACAGCCGCCCTATGAAGGTACTTTATATTTTCGTGGTTACCCTTACTGCTTTACACCAGAAGAATTTTATCTTTACAAAGGGGCACAGGCTGCGAAAATACAGAAAACAGTCTTTGCATCCGTAGATCAAGTAGTTTTTAATTCTCTTAATGTGATAAAAGAAGACTTGGATAAGTACGTTAAGGAGGCGGACGAGGAAGAAAAGAAGAACAAAGAGAAAAAGCCCCAGAAAGAATATGCTTTCATGGATATTTACAGGGCATTCAAGGATGACTTTGCTGGGATTTCAAAGTCATTTTCAGCAATCTCATCTGTTGAAAAACACAAGACTAAATTTTCGGAAGAGCAGGCAGAGATATATGAGATGCTTGTCAATGCAAAACGCTTTTCCTCAGCAAGCATTAAAGATGCAATTGAAGTAGGGCTGTTTGTTTCAAATAAAGAGACAACCTATATATATGATGAATTAAAGAGGAGGGGCAGTCTGTTGAACTGGAAACCTCCTTTTTCGGTGAATTGATTATGAACAGTAAGGGACAGATGCCAATAACGGAAATAATAGCTATAATTCTGGCAATAATAGTTTTGTTCGCAGGAATCATAATAGGTTTAATATTTACAGGAGCAGGTTCAACAATTGCAAAGGACATGACAAGCGTTTTTTCATTCAGTTGGCTTTACGGCAAGGGAATATGAATGATAACGGCGTTGTAAGCGGCGTTTTTCTGTATATAATCCTAATAATAATAGGCATACTTTTGATAGTAATCTTTTTGGAGATTTTTACGCCATATAAGTTTACAGACCTTTTTAAGGCTTTTATATCAAAGTCAAATAGTTTAAATGTGAGTAGTTATGAATAATAAAGGAGTTGAAAGTTACATTCTTCTGATAATAATAACGCTGATAGTTCTTATATTGATAATAATATTCTATTTATTCTTGTTCTCACCAAGCACAATACATAAACTTATACCGGCAGTTCCAAACATATAACATGGAATCAGTCTGGTTTTATGTTATAGCCGTTATATTGGGGATAACACTGCTTTTAGTCTATTTATTTTTGGTAGGGCCGACAGCGCTTTCTAAGGACATATCTGGCTTTTTTTCGGGGATAAGTTCATCAATAATGGCAGGCTTTAAGAACGCATATTAACATTTTTATACTTTTGGCAGCTATTAGGGATTATGATTACTTACAGTGAATTTCTCAGGATAAGAAGACAGGAGCAGGAAGACAACCGGACATTGACAAAATTCAATGATGATTTGTTTGAAGAAATGAAGGAGTATATAGCCATAAACAAAAATTCCTTGGAAGAAGCGAAGAAAATGAACGATGAAAAAAAATTAGAGGAGATATCCACACAGATAAAAAATGCAATATCGACATTGGAGCAGATAATAAATTTAAGGATGATTAAAATTGCAGGGATGGCAATATTAGGTGTTGATAGTGAGCAAGCAAAGACAAATATGCTTTCTAAAGAGATAATCTTTTTTGACAACCTGCTAACACTTTCAAAGCAGTATAAATCAGGGGTAATAACAGAGGTTAAGTCTATAGAGCCAAAGAAACTGCAGAGGGTTGAAAGCAATGACAGTGAAAGTGAGAAGGTTGTTATAAAGATACTTTCTGATATCCCTAAGTTTGTTTGGAGAAACGACAAATCCTACGGCCCTTTCAGTTTTCCAAATGTAATAGAAATAGACAAGGATGTAGCGCAGATACTTATAAAGAGCGGAAAAGCAGAGAGCGTGTAAATGACCCTCTTCAAGGAAAAGATAGAAGACAGAGAATACCAGAATAAGATATTCGAAACGGCAAAAACAGGTAACACTCTTGTCGTATTGCCTACTGGCCTTGGAAAAACAATAATAAGCGCCATGCTCGTTGATTACAGGATAATAAAATACCCGTCTTCAAAGGTTCTTTTCTTGGCACCTACAAAGCCGCTCGCAAATCAGCATTACAAAACTTTTTCTTCATTGCTTGCAGTACATCCTGGCATAGTAAGTGGTTCAGTATCTAGCAGCAAAAGAATAAAAATCTATGAAGAATCACAGTTAATATTCGCAACGCCACAGACAATAGAGAATGACATGGCAAAAAATATCATAGACTTCTCAAATTTCAGCTTGCTTATAGTTGATGAGGCCCACCATACAATAGGAAATTACTCCTATGTCAAGATAGCAAAAGCATATTCTGAGCAGTCAATTCATCCACTTATACTTGGACTTACTGCTTCCCCCGCATCCGATAGGGAAAAGATAAAGCTGATATGCGGCAATCTGCAGATAAGTAATGTCGAAATAAGATCCGACGATGATCCCGATGTTATACCTTATATACAAAAAAAATACATAGAAGAGATAAAAGTAAATCTTCCGCAGGAAATGCTCGAGCTTGCCAACAAGCTAAAGTTGCTGATAAGCGAATCGATAAGCGAACACTATGGCCTTTTTTGATTCG
>JAJZOB010000012.1 GCA_021852135.1 Nanobdellota archaeon | reverse complement strand
GGGTATAGAATTTATTAATCCAGCGTATCTATTGTTTTTCACTTCTTCTCCTATTTTCTTATCAAGCTCTTTTATCCTTTCAAGTATATTTTCCAATGCAAAAGCCATAGTAGACGTATATTCATTTGCCTTAAGAACTTCAATATTAACCTTGGAAAAAGTTTTGACAGAAAAGCCATGTGAGAACATCTTGTACCTTAGTCTATTCTTAATAGCCGTTCCTTCAGACACAAGCGAAGCCCTATCCCTGCATAATTCCCTTAAATCCCTTATGTTTTTTAGTAGGAACATACTATTCAGGCAGGTATCCAACCTTATATAATTCCAGTAAAGTATGAGCATCAGTTCTATCAGTCTTTTTAACAGATTCTGCTATCAACCTTACCTTAAAAGGATAAGCAGCCACAACCTTACCATAGTTTTCTATCATTGAAAGAACACCGTTAAAGCAAGAGGAAGTCTCAATTATCATCGTAGGTTTATCCAGTTTATCAATGAATTCTGCAAATCCCCCCATAGATGTTTCTGTGTATCCCTCCCTTGTTATCCTTCCTTTTTCTTCAACTACCACATAACTTCTTGTCTTTCCAGTGTCTATAGACACTATGCTTCTTTCCGTTTCTTCTCCCATTCTCCATACCTCCAAAGGCAGTGGCATTTGGCTTGCCGCTGCCTTACGAAAACTATTTATTTACTCTCTCTCTTATATGAGCCTGACGAATAAATCGCAATCGGCATTGGAATATCTCATGACCTATGGCTGGGCCATACTGATCATCGTGATAGTCGCCGGCGTTCTATACAGCATGGGCATATTTTCTCCTTCATCATCACTATCAACAACAATAACAGGGTTTTCCAGTTTAAGTGTAACGGGTGGCTGTATTCAAGGAGGCGCATTATATCCTGTAAACAATGTTTTTTCGCTAAAATTTAATGAATAATTATTCATCAATATTGAATTAATTATTACGGAGAAGTAAGGTAGCAATTATAGATATAATTATAGTTGCTAATATAACTATAGAGTAAGCTAAATTTGTTATAACTCCTAGTTCAAATGCCACAGTTGCGATTGCTATTCCAACTGCTCCTCTCCCGTTTATTATAGCGCTAATTTTTATTTTCCATTGCTTCCTCTTTATTTTCATGATTTTTCCAGAAGAGAAGTAATTTAATATGATTGAAAAGGATATAACAGAAACGGATATAATGATTATTGCAGGTATATAGCTCCCAAGAGAATGGAATGAAGAAACCTCAATTCCGGCTATCCCAAAGAAAATAGGTATAAAGAAACCATCATTCATTCGTTTTATTGTTCTTCTAACTTTTCTAAATAAAGTTTTACCTATTAAACCTTCATGTATAATTAAACCAGCAAAGAAAACCCCTATTATATAATTTACACCTATTAATTGTGATACGCCCCCGGTTAACAAGCCTATAACAATTATCATTGCATAACCAAAATGCTCACTTTTTAATATTTTTTTAGATTTTGTTAATTGTTTTCTTAGTTTTTCACTTCCCTTATTCAGAATTTTATCCACGTTTAAGAATATCATAAGAAAGACTATAAAATAGATAACTAGCAATATCGCATTTAATGCGTTTTTGTAGGCCATTCCCAAGAACAAAAATGCAATTACATCAGTTATTACTACTGAACCTATGATGGTTATCCCTTTAGAATCTCTTGCAAGCTTGTATCTCATAATCAGAACAGATATTATTGATATGGAGGGTACTGCTATTGCTAGTGAAACTATAAAGTCCTGCCTTAATCCAAAGTGTAGTAAAAAAACTGAAAGTAGAACAGACAGAATTAAAGGCAGAATAAAACTAGTAATAGACATCTTAAGGGAGGGTTTAAGGTACTTTATAACCGATTCCGTTTTCATTTCTATGCCTAATAAAAATATTATGAAGAAAAGCGAAAGCGAAGATAATGCCTGTAATTCTAAGTTATTTTGTATTAAATTAAAGACAAAAGGGCCAATGATTAAACCAGCTATAAGGTAGCCGACAACCGATGGAAATTTAAGCTGCTCAAAAAGTTCTCCCAAGATTATTGATGCGGAAAGTACTATCAAAATCTCTATTATTATGTTTAATGCCATGTTTTTAAATTGGTTTAAACATATAAGACTATTTTTATACTATAAATAGATTACCAGATAGTAAGCGTTTTATTATAAGCTTATTTTAAACTATTATGCAGAGGTAGCGAAGCGGTCAAACGTGTAAGGCTAAGGACCTTATGGCTTAGGCCTTCGAGGGTTCAAATCCCTCCCTCTGCATTGGCGTTTAAAAAAGTATAAATACTAAGGAGCTTTATAGAATAGAATTATGTCAATAACAGGAAACGGTTTGCACAAACGTTCGAGAAAAAGACTTAAATTGGATATAAAAGAAAGAGGAAAAGTCGATATAAAAAAGGCTTTGCAGTCTTTTGAGATAGGAGACAAAATAATAGTGGACCCTGATTCAAGAGTACAAAGAAACTTACCTCAAAGGAGCTTTTTCGGTTCGGTTGGCAGAATAGTGAATAAAAAGGGGAAAGCGTATACTATAGAGGTAAAACAGCAGGGCAAAAGCCTTAAAAGAATAGACCTTTTACCAATTCATATGAAAAGACTTTGAATATGGAATACCAAATAATTGATGAAAAATTTTTAAGTGAAGCTGAGGTAAAGCAAAAATATGTAGATTTTGTAGATAAAGGCTCTGAAATGGGCAAAAAACTACTTGATCATATACAGAAGAACCTAAAAATAGACAATTTTGACAGCGTATTTGAAGAACTTTCCGCTTTAAATCTTAGCATAAGAGAGGATTACCTAAGGATGATAATTGATGTTTCTCCCTCGTCTATTGATCAAATACGAGCAATTATCTCACCTTTAAAGTTGAATGTGAAAGAAGAGGATCTAAAATCTATTCTAACAGTGCTAAAAAAGCATTTATAACTTTGAAATAACCCTTAATACTATGGGAAAAGACGAATATGCTTATGTTTTAGAGTACCTCCCTTTCGGCCTGCAGGATTCAAAGGATAGGAAGGCCACTGCAATAGTTCTTACTGATTCACTTGGCCTTTTACTAGTGGCCCTTAAAAAAGACGCGAAGGTAGATCCTGGAATGAAGGTTTACATAGGCGAAAATAAAAGGGATGAAGTTCACCACATAATAGAGAGAATAACTCCTGATAAGCTGAATGGAAATGGCATTGAGATGCTCACGGGTAAGGTACATGAGATCGTAAGCCAAAATGAGGCAAATTATATAGCTATAATAAATAGGTTGGGGCCCATAAATGTAAGGTTGCATTCTTTGTCGCTTATACCTGGAGCAGGGAAAAAAATGGTTCAGAAGATTATAGAAGAAAGAAATAAGGGAGAATTCAAATCTTACAATGATTTTGATGAAAGGGTGGGCTTTACTTCGGGCATAACAAAAAGCATAGAAGCAAGAATTAAGGAGGAGCTCGAAAATAAGGATAAGTATAAAATATTCACTTGAGGGGTTGTAGTCTAACCAGGCAGAATAGGCGGCTCCAGCTTGTCTGGAAAAATGACGTTAAGGATGATTAAGAAGAAACCGCTTGACCCAGGTTCAAATCCTGGCAACCCCAGGTTTCATTTTAATTTATTAATACTACATTTAAAAGCTAACATTAAAAAACGTTCATTGAGAGGCGTTTAAACATTTAAATATAAGTTGGATTCTTTAAATAATTTTTAGCAGTTGCTAGATTATTTGCGTAGAAACTGCAAATGGAAGAAAAGGCATTGACTAACAATGTAATGATGATAAGGCCGCATAATTTTGGCTTCAATGAGCAAACAGCAAGAACAAATAAATTCCAGAAAAAAACTCATTCTCCAGTTAATTTGCAGGCGTTAAATGAATTTAACAACGCCGTAGAAACGCTTAGGATGAACGGTATAAATGTGTTTGTTTTTGATGATTTAGAGGGAATAGACACTCCAGATTCAATATTTCCTAATAATTGGATATCCTTTCATTCCGATGGAACAGTCGTTGTTTACCCGATGCTTGCATTAAATAGGAGAAATGAAAGACGACCGGACATAATCCAGAATCTTTCCATGTTTTACGGCTTTTCCTGCTCCCGAGTCATAGATCTTACATATTATGAAAACGACAATAAATTCCTTGAAGGTACTGGCGGCCTGGTTCTTGACCGTGCAAACAAGATAGCTTATTCCTGTATCTCTGAAAGAACGAATGAAGAAGTATTAAATAAGTTTTGCAATGAACTTAAGTACAGGCCTGTAAAATTTCATGCTTTTGATGAAGCAGGTTTTCCGATATACCACACAAATGTAATGATGGCTTTGGGAGAGAAATTTGCCATGGTCTGCTTGAATTCAATAAAAGATGAAGATGAAAAAAAGGCTATTGTTTCATCCATTAATAGATCTGGTAAAATTTTAATTGAGTTAACCTTTAAACAGATGCTTGATTTTGCAGGAAATGCGTTGGAATTATTGGATTCGAGAGGAAACAAGAAGCTGGTAATATCGAAGAAGGCGTTAAGTTCCTTGTCAAATTGGCAGAAAGAGAAGCTGGAGAAATATTGCAGTGTAATAAGCATAGACGTCAGTACAATAGAAGAATGTGGAGGGGGCAGTATAAGGTGCATGCTTGCAGAAATATTCTTGCCGCAGAAAAAAGAAATAAAAACGACCGCACTGAATCCATTTAAAAATAGTAGATTAAAGTTTGGATAAATATTTTTATTTAGTTAAGACTTCTTTTATTTTTGTTTTGCAGCTTGTTAAAGTGCGAATTGACTTTTATAAAACAAGTATATAACAAATATTGAGATTACGATAGGAACAATTATGAAGAACTTATTTTGTTTTAAATGATTAGCGGATACTTTCCAATCATAAAGACAAGAACAAGGAAATGTTAATATAGAACAGAAAAACTGCGTAGATTCGTAAATATTTAAATAGAATAAATCGTAAAATATCGGATGCAGTATAAATGGACAGTTCTAGCAAATACAACAATGGGCGGTTTAATGGCTTCTATAAATGCCACAATAATACTTATATCTCTTCCTTCAATATTTCGTGGTTTAAACGTTAATCCAATAGCACCTGGTAATTTTACATTGCTTCTTTGGGTTCTTTTAGGTTATATGGTTGTAACGGCTTCTCTTCTTGTTACTTTTGGCAGATTGTCTGATGACTATGGAAGGAAAAAATTTTATACAATAGGATTTGCAATCTTTGCTGCGGCTTCTGTAGCTCTTTCTTTTACACCATATAACTCTGGCACAAACGGTGTTTTGTTCATAATAATTTTTAGATTGGTTCAAGGAGTCGGCGGCGGATTCATAATGGTTAACAGCACGGCTCTGCTTACCGATGCGTTTCCTGACAATGAAAGAGGAAAGGCACTTGGAACTAATCAAGTTGCTTTCCTTGCAGGATCATTTATAGGGTTAGTAGCTGGTGGTTTATTGGCCCCATTCGACTTTCACTTGATATTTATAGTCAACATTCCTTTCGCAGTTTTAGGCGCTTTTTGGTCTTATTACAAATTGAAGGAGGAAAAGACCGGTGGAAAGAAAAAAGGACTGGATTGGAAAGGCAACCTTGCTCTTTCAGTAGGTTTAATCCTCGTAGCGTTAGGCTTTACATATGCTCTTACTCCATATAAAACGAATCCACTGGGCTGGGCAAACCCGTGGGTAATCGCAAGTCTCATTATAGGTGTTTTTCTTATAATACTGTTTATCCCAATAGAAAGGAAAATTAAAAACCCCTTATTTAAGTTGTCTTTATTCAGAAACGTGCAGTTTCTTTTTAGTTCTCTTGCGTTGTTTTTAAGCGCTCTTGCAAGAGGCGCAGTGATGTTTTTGGTTATAATCTGGCTACAGGGAGTTTATCTTCCATTGCATAATTTTACGATCGCCCAGACGCCATTTTGGGCAGGGATATACATGATACCCTTAATGGTAGGTTTTATAGCCCTGGGGCCGATAAGCGGTGTTTTAACGGATAAATTCGGTGCAAGAATATTCAGTACAATCGGTCTTTTGATAACAGCAGTAGGACTGTTTCTTTTAACTACCTTTTCTGCTAGTTTTTCTTATGTTCCATTTGCAATAGTGCTGTTTGTTATAGGCGCAGGAAATGGAATGTTTGCTGCCCCCAACACAAAGAGAGCAATGGATGCGCTTCCTTGGAAAGATAGGGGAGTTGGGAATGGCATAAGAACAACTTTTGCAAATATAGGCCAAATGATAAGCATGGCAATATTCTTCACAATAACTATAACTGTATTCTCATACGCATTGCCTTCTATAATTTCTACGCAATTGACAACATTAAACGTTCCATCAACTCTATCCTCACAGTTCGCTGCAATACCTGCTTCTTCTTTCCTTTTTTCGGCGTTTCTTGGAATTAATCCAGTATCCACATTTTTGTCTCAAGTGCCATCTTCATTAACTTCGCTTATACCAAATTCATCACTAAGAATTATGAATGAAAGTAGTTTTATTCCAAAATTGATTGCATCTCCGTTTATGCAGGGATTAAGAGCGGCATTATATATAGGCATAATTATATTGATAGCAGCAGCAATACTATCTGCATTTACAAAACATGGATTGGCAACTGGCGCAGAAAAAGTAAGGTAATTAATTATTACTTTTTGAAAAAAGATTACTTATTTTATATTTATATTATTAATCATCCCTTTCTCTAATGTGTAATTTTCACTGTAAATTCTATTGTTGTTTGAATATGCATCTATAATGTAATTTCCTGCTTCCATTGTAAACTTACCTTTTCCATTTCTTAAACTTTCGTTAAATGCATGACCATCCCTGCTCAATGAAATTATAATATTATTAAAAGAGCTATTTACATAAAGTATTCCTATATTGGAGGAATTTGTAGACCATAAGTTTCCTAGATAAATGTTTTTCCCGTTGTTTATATTAGCATATAGCAAACCATTATTATAAAACGAAGGGGATACAATTGCATTATTTATTCCTTCTTCAGTGTCACAACCAAAATTATATGCATCTTGTACATTCTGAAAGTTATTTTCATTCCAATAACTTAGTGTAAATTTAGCGGATCCACTTATAAGCGTTGTATTGGAACCGTCACCTGGTCCGCCGATTATTATCCCTGCATCATAAAAGCTGTAGCTTGGAGTGTAATTGAAACCACTTATAAGGATGGAATAGTTTTTTATGTTTTCATGTATGAGTAAGTTTACTTTATCGTATTCTATCCATCCATATCCATCATTGTATGAAAAGATTATCTGTGGTATACCTTCTTTTGAAATGCTAGAATTTGTCCTTAGGTAAACAGTTTGATTGTCATTTAAAGTTATATTATCTCCAGTTTGATTCACAGCTTGGTAAGAATAATAAGTATAATTTTTAATAGAAGGGGAAACAGTGCCATTGCCTTTTATGAACTGATTATTCAAGCTTGTATTTATTCCGGAGTTATTCCATACATTATCTATGAATCTTATCTGTCCAGTTTTTGTATCCATAAGAATAACATTCTGTGCAAAATAAACTCGCGTTTGATTTTCATATTCCAACATAACATTTAAATTTAGCTGTATAGATGCGTTGTAATCACCGCTTAGATTTGTTAGTAAGTTGTTTAAAGTTATACTGCTTTGTATTGAATTTGTAGATATGTTATATACATTGCCGTAGCTACTAACTCCATAATCAACTATACCCATCGGTGCTGGTTCAGAATATTTACATGAATAAAGGTTGACTCCACTGCTTATACCCAAGGTTGTAAATTGATAATTGCTGTATGGATAAAGCATTGCGACTGCTATAATAAGTATAGCAGATACCCATCCAAAAAGCATCAGCATCTCCGACTTTTGATCATCCATACATTCATGAGCAGCTGGAAATTTAAGTACCTTTATATTATAATCAAGAGGAGCTTCTAAAATTTATGAGTTTTTTGCTAAAAATCGACAATTTAAAATAGTAACCTTTATATAGGATATTTGATTACTTATGAATACTTAAAATGATTAGAAAATTTACAATTTAATCATAAAAAAGTATAAATATTTGGCGGGATTATTTAAAATATGATGAAGTATAGAATTTTATCTAGAAAAAAGAGTGAAAATGGTCATATTATAGGACTGGCTGTCAACTATATCTCCCCTTCAATGGTAAAAATCCTATTGAATAAACAGTTAAAAGTAAATTCTATAGTACAGGTTGACAATGATATTATATATTATAGAAAGAAATATATTGGGAAAGTATTAGAAAGCAGAGATGTTAGCGAAATGATTATAAATACAGATTATTCTATTAAGTACACGGGGGGGTTATTCCGTAGATGGCAGGCGCATTTTCCTTGACAAAAATTTTCCAAAATTAATTGTAGTACACAATAAAATTGTTGATACAGTAGAAAGTATAGCTAAGCATCATGAAGTTACGGAAAAGTGGCTTGTTGACTTTGGTCATTCCTACGCATATTCTCATAGACTGGCAACTTCCGTAGAAAAGGATTTTATAAGGTTTTTAAGAGTTAAGTGGGAAGCGTATGACAAAGAAGTTGCAAAGTACCTTCGTGAAAACTATAATAGAAGACTTGAAAATACTCCGTTAGATTTGGATCTTCTGCCTTACATTGAATCAAAAGACTCGAAGGCGCTTAAAGAAATAAAAGAAAGTATGAATACCACAATATTAAGTATAGTGCAGTATGAAATATGAAAAATCTTTTATAAATGCATTTCCTAGAAACTAGATGGAAGAATGTGTGTTCTGTAAAATAGCTAAGAAAGGAATAAGGGCGAGTGTAGTTTTCGAGAACGAAAATTTCATTGCATTTTTAGATAAAAGTCCAATATTCAAAGGACATACTTTGCTGATACCCAAAAAGCACATTGAAACGTTGTTTGATTTTTCTGAAGATTATTTAAAGGGGATTGCCGTTGAAACTAAAAGAATAGCAGAAGGCGTAAAAAATGGAACAGGCTGTGATGGCATGCTGCTTATAAATAACAATATCATAAGCCAAAGCGTGCCGCATTTTCACGTTCATATAATACCTAGAGAAAAAGGTAAACCTTTAAGAGGTTTTATGTGGCCTAGGACAAAGTATAATGATGAAACTGAAGAAGAGGAATTTAGAGAGAAGATAGCAAAGGCTGTAGAAATGTTTAAATAAGATAGTATTATAATGGTTAGTATGCAAGCTAAGCAGGCCATTATAATTTCGACTGTTTTCATTTTCCTATTAATATTCGCATTGAGTGCTGTTCACGCAGTAGGTTATGGATATTCAAAGGTTACGTTAACGCAGTACTCAGTAAATATCTCACAGGGCAATTCTGCAGATATAGGATTCACAATTTCATTGTTCAATGGAAGTTATTGGGGAACCTCGCTTGCTGAAAGTCCTCTTAGTAGTTATATAACCTTTACACCTAGTGCTTCAAACCAAGATCCAACATACAGCGGAACCTTAGGCATAGCTGTTGCAAAGGTGGCGCCTATAGGGACATATAAATTCAATATTTCTGCGGTTGGTGATGATCCTTCTGTTTCACCTGTGCAGTTAACTATTAACGTTATTAATTCCACAAAAAGCACAGCTCCAAGTGTAACTCCTCCAATTGTTAGTACCCCTAAACCCACAAATTACTTTGAT
>JAJZOB010000034.1 GCA_021852135.1 Nanobdellota archaeon | reverse complement strand
CTAACTTCTACAACTCTTTCAAATCTTTTTTCTCTGTGTCCATTTATGTCCTTTAAAGATTTCACAATATTTTTCAGTTTTTCAGTTTTCATTTTTGATGCAAAGCCTATTTTTTTGTAGAATTTCAATATGTCTTCCGCTTTTCTTATTACAAGATTGTTGCCGTTTGATTTTTTATCAAATACAATTCTAGATTGTATGGAAAACCTGAGGAGCATTATCTGTATATCTCTTAAAAGCTCAAGGTTCACCGATTTGTAGCTTATGAATCCATTGCCTTTTCTGCCTTTTATATTGTATGAAACCGCGCTTCCATCCGCTTCAAATATCCATCTCAAGAAGGAGCGGAATACTTTATTGCCAGATTTAAGTATGCTGTCGGGCACTCTTTTTTCTTTTAGAAATGAAAAGTTTTCAGCAATTATTTTGCTGTCTACGTCAACATAGTAAAGCTTCTTTTTGCTTTTTATCGTTCTGCCATTATACATCTCCATCCTTGGCGTTCTTTCATAGGTGTGCGGCTCAACATTTAATTCGGATTTTACAAATGAATTTAGCTTGCTTAGAATATCCTTGTCTTCAGAATAAACGACAAATCCCACTTTATACTCGTCGGAGTTGACCCAACCGTCTCCTATCATGTAGCCTATCAAAGCAGCAAGTTTTTCTGTCATGAATTTGGGCAGTTTACTTTTCCCATTATTTGTAAATCCTGTTTCAGCAAGCTTTGTTATCGTGCAAGGTATCCACGTTATAGTCCTTACATAATCCCCCTTCTTTATTTCATCCAGTCTCTTCCATTCAGTGCCGACTTTTTTAGTAAGCATAACATTCTCACTTGTTATTGGATTTTTTAATTTTATTGGTTTTTCTCTTTCCTCTATTTTTTTGATAAGCAAAGGGTGGTTGAATGTTCCGACTATGCTTTTTCCTGATTCGGTTATGATCTCCATAACCTGCTGGTTTTTGTATATATGAAATGTGGAAGCAGTGTCTCTTTTGTAACCCTGCCCTATGAGCACGTCCTGGTTTATCTCTTCGAGGTGAGTTTTTCCTGCGTTCCCTATTTTGATTATTGCGCCATTTCCAAGCACAATCCTTTCGTCTGCCCGGAGGCAACCAGGATCCCCTACTAACAAAATATGAATGTCACCCCTTATCACGCTGTTTCCAGAGAGCGCTGCCTTTCTAACTCCTCCGAAAAGCTGCATTACTATTGCTTCCTTTATGTCATCATGTCCGAATATGTTGGGAGCTATTGAGTTTTTGAATTTTGTGTAGATCATTTTGTCATTCGCTAGCTCCTTAATAGCCATCTCCTCTTCCTTTGTAACTACAATGTCCTCATACCCTTGCTCTACGGCTTCAACATATGATGCAAGTATGAATGTATCAGACGTGTTTGATCTTTTGCCGCTAGGATAATAAATTGCGCTTTCATTTATTATGCCTGAGACAACGACCTTGTTTCCAGGTATTATGTTCCTCTCAAACTTCGGATCAACCAAATCCTTTTTCAATACAACATTTATGTGCTCAGGCTGTTCTCCGCCTTCTAGGTCTTCAGGTGCTTCTTCAAGCATTATCCTTTGCGTGTCAACAAGGTATTTCTTTACTACCTTGAACCTTCCTTTCTTGCCGCAGTTTGTGCATACTGAGGGTGCTCTCTGAGTCATTTCCTTCTGCTCTACTTTTGTTATGTGTCCGCAGCTCTGGCATTCGAAGTCAATTGCACTGGCAACAGGCTTTACGCTAGCCGCCGTCTTTATCAACCCTTGTACCTGTATGAAAAGCCCTATATGCTTGCTCCTTATTTCTCTTATAAGCAGCTGTGCATTTTTAGGTAGGTTTTTTATCCTTACTTCAATGTCTAGATCTTTATGGGGAATTGAAGTCTCGTTTATGAAGTACTTTATTGTTTCCAATGCCTCTTCTGGATTTTTAAGCAGGTAATCCCCCAATTCAGGGGAGAACTGATCAACGTCATTAAAGTCAAGTATTATGGCGTTTTTGTTTGTTGTGAGAACTTCTTTTATCTTGTCGCTTAATCTCTTGTTTACGAAAGAACCGATAACCTCATCAATCTCGTTTTTCATTTTCCTCTTCCCCTTGATACTTTAATATATATAATGTGTACAAAAAGCAATATCACAGCATATCTATGATATTCTTTTCTTTTATTAAACTTTTCCTGCTTATATTCTTAAATGCGCTGTGATCCAAAGGAATGCAATTCCCATAAATATGCCTATCAAAGCTCCCACTATCACATCCTTTTTGTAGTGCGACTTTATGTATAACCGGCTGTACATCACTGTAACTCCGAATATAAGAAATGGCCAAAAAAGAATGGTGTTGTAGAAGGCCGTAAAGAAGAAAGCGGCAATAGCTGAGTGACTAGAAGGGAAGCTTCTCCTGTTTAATCCGAAAGTCCTCTTGTAAAAGTCCCGTTTAAGCGCTTCTTCAGGTCTTTTTTCCTTGAAGAAAATTTTTAATCCTTCGGAGAATACAGCCGTTACCGTAACTCCGGAAAAAAGCAGAGCCGCTACCCTTACAGAAGGGTTTAATATTATCGCGATAAGCAATTCAAACGTGAATATCTCTATAGGATATCTTTCAACGAATATTGAAAACCTAGCAAAATAATCATTGTTTTTCATGCTTCTCGGAAAGGTAAACCATCCTATCAGCACCCACTATCTCTGGCAGCACCACTTCATCCGCCCCCAATTCCTTGAATTTGTTGACGTTTTTGAGAAGGTTACACCTTGTTATTACCTTCATGTTTTTGTTTGCTTCCTTGGCATTCAGCACTACAATGAAATTGTCTACATCCTGCCCGAGAGCTGCAAAGACTCCAATGGCCTTGCTCGCATTGGCCATCTTGAATGCCCTTTCATCCAATGCATTTTCCTTTATGACGTTGAACCCAAGTTTTTTGAGTTCCATTGCCCTTACGTCATCGTTTTCTATCACGAGCACCTTTTTACCTTTCTCCCTCAAAAGACTGCCCACTCTTTCACCTATTCTTCCGCCGCCGCATATTATGTAGTGGTTTCTGAACCTAAGACCCTTTGCCATATAAATCACACCTCCAAACTCACTCCTTATAAACGATATCAAAAATTCCAAAAGGTAAACCGCAAAAACACCCAGGAAAAGCGAAAAGAAAAGCAGCAGTATGCCAAAATCTGAATCGAAATGGAAAGTTTCAAGTGCAACAGCGACCGTTGAAACAGCTGCCGTAAAGCCAATTCTTTCATCTTCGGATATTAGTATCGTTATGACAGTAAATATAACGATAAGAACCAAAGCTGCTATAATCAGTTTCTGCCCGTTTTCCCTAGTCTGATCCATTATAATAGTAAAGTATTGTAGGTTATAAGTTTAATTTTATAATCACGTTTTTGACCTTCCTTTTCTGCAGCTATTCTAAAGAGGCCTTTTAACTGCTATGTAAATTGACAAATGCCGTTTATCTATAGGATTACTCCTTTATTTCCATCTCTATGTTTACTTCCTTTGGAACAGTTGTTTTCATTATCAAATGTAGAGCTTTTGGATCAGCCTGCATGTCTATAACTCTTTTATGCAGCCTTAATTCCCAAGTTTCGTAGCTTTCCCTCCCTGCTCCATTAGGAGCTCTCCTAGTAGTGACCTTAAGCTTTTTAGTTGGAAAAGGTATGGGGCCTGTGATTGCAGTTCCGAGTTTCTTTGATATGTCTATTATATCATTACATACTGCCTCAAGCTTTTCCGAATCAGTTGAAGTCAATTTTATTCTCGCCTTTTGCATATCTCTATTAAGAACTTTCACGAGTATTTAAGCTTTTTTTAACTTTATTACATAATAGAAGTTTTCCAAAAAAGTTCTGTTATTCCAGATTATTAAATAGATGTAAACGGTTAACTTTATAAATACTAACCTACATATAAAGCTATAATAATTGGAGGTAAGCTGATATATGGTAGATGAGGCTAAAGGATTGGATAGTCAGGTTTTTTCCGTCTTGGAAAAGATAAGAGCAAAAGGCGGAGTTACTAAAAAGGGAATAAACGAAGTAACAAAAGTATTAGAAAGGGGGCAGGCAAAGCTTGTAGTATACGCTTCAGACGTTTCTCCCAAGGAAATAATAATGCACATTCCTCTTCTTTCAAAAGACAAGAACGTTCCATGCGTTGCAGTTAGCAGCAAATTAGAGCTTGGAAAGGCCTGTGGTATGGGCATAGGAACTTCTGCAGTTGCAATAGTAAATCCCGGAGAGGAAGCGCACGCAATGGAAGACCTTATTGGAAAAATTAAGAACTTATGAAAAAGCAGCAGAATAAAGTTTCAGAAAACAAAGGAGATAATTCAGAACAGCGCTTTTTGGACGCTTATCCCGCCGAGGTCATAGAGATAGTTGGAAGGCACGGGGTGGCCGGTGAAGTCACACAAGTACGCTGTAAGGTTTTAGCAGGGATGGATAAAGACAAGATAATCCGCAGGAATGTACGCGGACCCGTGATTGTAGGGGATATATTGATGCTTAAGGAAACTGAAATGGAGGCAATGCCTATAAGGTAATATGAAATGCAGCTTTTGCGGTCAGGAAATAAAAAAGGGAACAGGAATCGTTTATGCTAAAGTAGATGGAACTGTTTACAATTTCTGCAGCAGAAGGTGCAGGGAATACACCTTAATGAAAAAAGACCCCAGAAAGTTCAAATGGGCGATGAGAAGCGCAAACAAATAGGATTTATTTTATTAACTGTTATTATTTGAATGAAAAACAAGGGTATCTCGGAGTTTCTGTCGTTCATACTCTCAATAATAATCCTTATCCCAATAGCAATAATAGCCTATTTCATAATAACTGCGGGTGCAAACAAGGTAATCTCCTCTTCCGAATCAATTACTCAGTATGTCTCATCCACGCTTACTGCAATGCAAACCGGTAATTCTGTGGTTTTACCCCCTGTTTCTCCAGACTTACCAAAATACACTTTCTTAAGCCAATTTTATGGAAGCGGTTCCTGTATAAACGACCTTAATGAACTGTCAAGGGAAGCAATACTCATTTCCCCTTCAAACCCCTCTTCTCTTTCAAATACTTATTTTGTATGCATAGGTACGTTCTCTCTTTCGCCTATAATCAAGAGCCAGGCCTTTTGGGACTACCTTCCTTCCTCTTCTAACAACGAGGGCCCAAACAACGCATCCTTCCCAGGCTGGTTTCCTGATCTAGCTGCGTACAATTCCCCAACAAGTACAATGGCATCAGGAATAAACGGTTCTACAGGCACTTTATCCTATTTCCTCCAGTCCTCAAATCCTGAAACATCTCTCTCCAATTCCTGTGTTTCATTCTTCAATGCAGACACTATAAAGTATGGTTATGGTCAGCCAGGAGCATATATAACTACAATGACATGTGCCCCTTTGACACACAACAATCAATCTGTGTTCATAAACGTCGTTCCGCCTTCATGCTCAGGTTCATGCGGCAATGATCCAATGGCTTTTCTTTATGGCAACCCCGGCTATATAAAGTTCCAGGAATGCAGTTATAATGGAGGTAATGATTTGCAGTGCAAATTCAGCATAAATTAATATGGACTTGCTTTTAGAGGGAATATTGATAGCGATAATGATGGCCATAATCCTATTTTTCGTTGTATATGAATATTCGGCGTTCTTTGCCCCTAAATCGTCAATAAGTTATTACAATTCATTGGTTGGGATGGCAGACTCTGCATGTACCTCTATACAGACTGCTTCAAACGTGCAGTTCTCTTCACCTTCAATATTTGTGTTTCAGATGTATGATACGCCGGCATGCAATTCAATACTTAGCTCAAATACGTACATCTTCTCACCCAATTCGGCAGTTCTTTCAGCATTAAGTGGAAATTATAACCTGTGCTATGCAAATGTAAGCAATACGGTGGCATTGGGGATATCAAGCGGAAACCAGTACTTTCTGGAAAGCTCTACCACAGGAAATGTAAACTTTTATCTTCCAAAAGAATACACAATTTCAGGTTCAGCAAACATGAGTGATTTGGCACTTTACAACCAGCTAAGCACATCGGGAATAGTAGTAAATGCTTCCTCTCCATTTTCGCTTATCCTCAATTCATCTTCATCTGTGGCCTCGCAGAATTATACATTTGATGTGGAAGAATACTCAAACAATAGCATAAATCTAGATGTTTACTTCAATGGTCAGAGTACATGCTCCCGCTCTTACTCCGATTTGACTGGTGTGCATTCCCTTTCTATGGTTTCTCCATGCCAACAGGAAGTGCATAACATAACTTTGGTTGTCGGTATTACTGGGAGCGTCGAAACTAACTTTCAGGTAAATGTAACAGCAAAATCAAATTATAATCCTACTTTTTCGTACTTGTCGCAGCAGTGTACAAATCTTGTTACACTTGTAAAGGAAGGCACCATAAATAATGGAAGCATAGTCTGTCAGCCGATATTGTGCGGCGGTAACTCATTCTACCTTGCTGATCAAAGCAACAGGCCTTTCCTAGGTTTATACAGCGAATCATTTACTTTCTTAGGCGTCCAGTCTGGAGTTAATGATTTGCAGCTTGTCAATTCATATCAGGAGCAGCTTACAAATAGTTCGTTGATGGATAATACTGTTTTTGAAGAAGGAGGTTTGCCTTTCGGTGCAAGTTGGAGTGTTACTTATAATGGCATAACAAAAAGCTCGGTTATAAGTTTGACAGGAAGCGGCAATACAATTGCTTTTTCAAATCCGCCTGGAAGTTATAACTTTAAAATACCAGACACGGTGGTAACGGAAAATCGTGTTGTGGTCACATATAAACCTACTGATTCTCAGGGTACTGCTAAGCAAGGCTCATACGTTGGTGTGACTTTTAAAAGTACTTAACTAATATTTAAATTGGGAAAAACCTTATAATTATTAAAATAACGATGGCATTTCGTTGTCTGAAAAGACGTATAATGCCGCTGGTGGAGTATGGCAAAAGTTACTGTTACGATATGTGATGTATGCAAGCAGAAAATTGCTACTAGAACATGTCCAGTTTGTGGAAAAGATCTTTGCGAAGCAGATACAAAGTCATTTGCAGTTGATGTTGGCCTGCGTTTTGGACAGAGGATGCAGATATACAACGGTTACATGTGCGAAGATGACTACAGAAAACTTGAGGGAAACCTTGGTGGAACGCTTGCAAAGATAAGCGAGTCAATAAAATCGCAGATAGATAACATAATAAAGGAAAGCGTAGGCGCTTGAATAGTGAATAGCAAGGTTTATTAATTTCTTGCGTCATAAGAATAAATAACCCTGCGTAGCCCAATGGTAGAGCGACCGGCTGTAGAATTACTAAGTGCTGTTTTTCAGTGCGATGAAGAGTTTCAGCTGCGGTAACCGGTAGGTTGCGGGTTCGAATCCGGCCGCAGGGATTTTTTTATTTATCTTAAATCTTTTTTAGGATATCGCTTAATTCTGAAACATTTTTTGCGGTATAATCCACGTTATTTGAACTTTCCCTGAATATCTCCTTCTTTCCGAATAGAACGTTTATAGTTGTGCAGAAAGGATATGCGGCCTTTGCCATTTCCAGGTATTTGCTTCTATCATCTATAAATACTAATTTGAATTCCTTGTCCTTTATTCCGTTTTCCAGTTTTCCGAATTCAGCAGCAGACATTATTGCAATGCTGTCCTTTTTCTCTGCGGCGATTATCTTGTCAAAGTAAATATTCAACTGGTTTTCATCTATTTTCTTGTACTGTTTTTCCTCGTTTCCAAAGTACTCTGTCAGCAGTATGTTGTAATTTCTTTTCGTGGATTCTTCAAGGACTTTTTCTATGCCTGCAAATTTTTTAGGCGTTTCATTTAATTTTTCCAGATATTCCTTTCCTACTTCATCTGCTAGTTCTATGCCTTTATTTGCAATCCATGCTGCAGCATACTCCTCTTTTATATTTTCTCTGTTAAGGTACATATAAATAAGGGAAAGCGGCAGCTGGTGTGGAGAATCATAAGCGGTGTGCCCTCTTATCTTAATTCCTTCATAATCAATTGCCCTCAATTGGTCCATTTCCTTTTCAGAATCGGGGTCAATGTTTATAGAGAGTTTTCTAAGTTCCTCTGAAAGTCTGCTTATAACTCTCTTCTGTGCATTTTCAAATACGGCATTTGTGTCTATCAGTGTTGAATCCAAGTCCCAAATAACTATATTTTCGCTTTTCATTGTTTTTATATGATTTAAACTCTTTTAAATAGTTTATTTATTTACTTACAAATATGAATTCTTTCTTGTTTTTGCTGTCAAGCCTGCAGAACCCAAACCTTTCAAACTGGACTGTCTGGCCTTCTTCTATTTCATCAACTGTCTTTTCTGCAAGGCCTTCTACTTCAGTAAGACTTTTTTCATTGAAAGTTCCGTCGGCATTCAGCAGATCTCCAACTTTTATGACTTTTATAGGGATATTTTGTTCTGAAACCCATTGTATTATTTTTTCTCCCGGTTCATGTTCTCTGCTGTGCATTTTGCATGTTATAAGATCCTTTTCCTTATCTACTACCTCAACACTGTAAAGCTCTTTGAGCCTGAATGTATCTCCAATATCAAGTGAGACTACGTCTCCGCGGTCTATAAAGAATCTGCCGTTTGTCTGTATCTCCCTGTATCCAATGTCATTTGATGGATGAAATGGAAGCCTTGCCTTTTCTTCGATTGCATCTTCTATTACTAATTTGATGGGATTAGGAACGAAGAAAAGCCTTTTTGCATATCCATCTATTATTCTTCTGTTGAATGTAAAAAGCATTTCAAGGCTGTATTCATGCTCTGAAGAGGAATAGCCGACTTCCCTTACGAATTCCCTTATCGCTTCAGGTTGTATACCCCTCCTTTTCATTGAGTAAATGGTAGCAAGTCTTATGTCGTGCCAGTCCTTTATGTATCCCTGTTTTATCAGCTCCCTTACCTTGCGTTTTGAAGTCAATGTGCCTTCAAAATTGAATCTGCTGTACTGTATAACATAAGGCTCGCGGAACCCAAGTTCTTTTCTCAGCCTTGTCTGCAGGCTTGCCTTGAATTCATTGCTTCTTAATATGTGCGTTATCCCGCAAAGTTCATCTTCTATTACGCTTGCAAAGTCATAAAGCGGCCATAAGTTGTAGGGTTTGTAATCGGTTTTTATAACTCTCATTATGTTTGGATCCCTTAACGCGGCATCCTTGTCATTCATGTTTCCCTTGAATCTAAATGTAAGCTCTCCCGTTTCAAATTTACCCTTCTTTGCTTTTTCCCATAACAATGTGTTTTCTTCTATCGAATTGCTTCTATGCTGGCATTCTTTTCCAATGTTTCTGTTCTTCTTTATCTCATCGGAAGAGCATGTGCACCCATACGCTTTTCCTTCCTTTATCAGTTTTTCTGCGAAGCCGTAGATTTTTTCCATGTCATCACTTATGAATTTCTTCTCATCGTACTTTATACCAAGCCATTTTATGCTTTCTTCGAAATTCTTCACGAATTCTTCCCTGACTAGATTGGGATTTGTGTCTTCAAACCTTAACCATAATTTGCCGTTGTACATTTCCTTGTAAAGGTAGTTTATGGTAAATGACAAAGCATGGCCCCAGTGCATGTATCCTGAAGGTTCCGGCGGCAGCCTAAGAACTACTCCTTTTTCTGCTCCAGGAAGTGGTTTAAGCCCCTTCTTTTCCTTCTCGTTTTCCTTGCTGCCCACAAGTTTCATCTCTGCAGCAAGCTTCATTATCTCTTCCTTTGGCAGGGAATTTACATTGTTAACGGCTTTTTCAGCCAGTACCTTTAAATCATTCATCTCCTTTACTAGCTGTTTGTCCTTCCCTAGAATCTCGGATATGACTGAGCTTAGCCTAGCTTCCCCATTGTGCATTGCGGCATTCTTTATTGCGGCTTTTTTTACTTCTTCCTCAGATATCATACGATTTTATTGCATTTCTCTAAATAAAGCTATTTGTGTCAATAAACAGCTTTTTAAATGCATATTTGCTTAAATACTGTATAACAGGAGGTAATATGGCAGATTTCGTAAGAAAAAGTTCAGTAAAGGAAGAAGTCAAGAAAGTCG
>JAJZOB010000031.1 GCA_021852135.1 Nanobdellota archaeon | reverse complement strand
GAGAGGGAAGATAGCCGGCAAAATACCTGTAAGGGTATTCAACCTAAAAGACGTTGAAAAACTAAATGATGCAAACATCACTGGCTATTCTTCTTTGCGTCTTCAGTTTCCCCTGCATAATTTATCACCATTATCTTCTTTTCCTTGCATTTCTCATATATTAATTTTCTCTTTAATGCCCCAACTGCTTTTCCGATTACAGCGATGTTTGCATCATTTAGTTTTTCAACGTCTTTTAGGTTGAATACCCTTACAGGTATTTTGCCGGCTATCTTCCCTCTCTTTGAAGCGGGGGACATGAAACCTTTTGAAGGCATTTTCTTATGTCCTTTCTTGCCTACCTTTGTCTTGTTTTTCTTGCCAGTCGGCTTTCTCCAAGAGCTTCCAACTCTTTTAAGCTTTTTAGCATCGTGTTTTGTGAATTCCATAATCAAGGTTTTTTAGTTATAAATATCCCGTCCTTAAAGACCCTCCTATCTTTGTTTTTGATCTGTATTTTAGACTCTATTGTACCGGCTAACTGTCCTACTTTGTATTTGTCTATTCCAGATATGACTATTTTATTGCCTTTTACTTCTGCCTTTAATCCCTCTGGTATCTCTATTTCTCTGGGCTTTCTTTCTCCTACAAAATTCTCTACTAATATTTTGTTTCCATTGAGCTTTAAAGAAGCTGGGAAATGCATGTAAACAAGCTCCAGTTCTGCTGTGTATTTTTCGCTTACGCCTTTTATCATATTTCTAACATTTGCTGCCAATGTACCTGCAATTGACTTCTGAAACTTATTGTCCTTTTCCGCTTCAATGAAAAGGACATTATCCTTCTTTTCGACTTTCAGAAAAGGGTGTACTATTTCAGTGTGCAGTTCCCCTTCCTTTCCTTTAACAATTATGTTGTTCCCATTAAGCTCCACATTTGAGCCTGAAAGATCAACTTTAAATTTAGTAGACATAAGCTAAAAGACTACCTCCTATCATTAGTTGTTTTGCCTCTTCATTTGTAATCACTCCTTTATTTGTAGACAAAAGTATTAAACCGAAACCCAAGGCAGGCAAATATCTCTTTTCATATTTTACAATATCTCCCGCTTTTATTGGTATTCTAGGCCTGATGGCTTTGCACTCATTTAAATGCTCGTTTATATCTATTTTTACAAATCCGCCCCTCACATCGTTTATTATCTCATAATTGTCAATGTATCCCGCCTTTTTTATAAGCTCCAAAAGGTTGATTAAAAGCTTGCTGTTTGGGCTTACCACACAAGATTTCTTACCAACTTTTCTTGCAACGTTTATAGTATTGAATATAGTCGAAAGTGAATCTACCATAATTATGCCTCCTTTCCGTATTTTTTGAATCCGAGATCCGGAGCGACCTCTCTGAAGCACTGTCTGCAGTAATTAAGACCATGTATCTTTATGTGGCCCTCTGCCCTGTTGCATCTTATGCATAGATGTGCACGTCTGTCATGCGGTTGCATCTTATGCTTGTTGAATTTGATAAATCTAGCTCTCTTTGCAGGATTGGTTGAATGCACCTTCAATATTTTTTCGAATTGGGTTTCCATGATTCTTTAAATAACCTTCACATTGTATTTATTCTTTATGAATTCCATTGCCTCTTCTTTTTTGATTAGATGCGACTTGCCTATGTTTGATTTGTTCCTTTTTTTAGTTATACCGAATCCTCTTCTTGACAAAGTTACATTGACTGAAAGACCAACTATCCCGATTGTATAATCGTACTTGGCTCCAGGTATATGTATGTATTCTTTTATTCCAAAAGATAAATTGCCTTTTTCATCAAAATTGGATTCCTTTACTGAATTTTCCATCGCAGTAAACATTCTTTTCAATACTTCTTCTGCGGCTTGTTTCCTTAAAGTTGTCTTTACTCCTATTTCGAGGCCAGGCCTTAACCCCCATTCAGGTATCCTTTTTTTGGTCTCCGTCTTAACTACCTTTGAACCTGAAATCTGCTCAAGCAGGCTCTTTATCTTTTCCAGCCTTTCTCCGGGCTCACCTACACCTATGTTCAACGTGACCTTCTCAACAAAAATCTCCCTCATTTTATTTTCCATATTACAATGCCATGCAGGATTTAATCGATGAAACAAATTCACCGTCTTTTCCTGAAACCAAAACCGAATAACCGTCAATTTCCTTTATCTTTCCTTTCCTTCCGGCGTTTTTACCGTTAAAAACTATTACATCTCTGCCTTGCTCAAAAGGTATTTTGTCCTTTATTTTACCAGTGGAGAAATCCAGTATTACAGAATCATTTATCTGCACGTCCGTCTTTTCAGACACGATGTTCCTTGCATCGCTCGTAAAAAGTATGTCCTTTGAGCCCTTTCCTTTGTGCTTTGACATTACCTTTACCTTTTTACTGTCTACATTTCCATCTTGTTTCACTGATATTATCTTTCCCCTTTCGTTCAGCCATACCAAGAAATAATCATCTTTCACGTTTACAACGTCTGAGAAACCTACAACGTACTTTTCTTCCTTTATCTTTTTGCCGTCAACAGAAACAAAACCGGCTTTTATAAGGTACCTAGCTTCTCTTGCATTTCCCGCTATTTTAACTACATCTCTCAAAAAGCCAAGCAATGAAACACCATCTTTGTTACTGTGTTTTCCAGGCAACGGCTTGACATAATACTTATATTTCTTCCTAGGTATAACTAAAGAATTAGTAACTGCACTTCTCTTAAAATGTTTCGATTCACCGTGTCTTGCCATAAGATTCTATCTTTTCTAACCTCCTTGCATCGGACAGATTAAGATCTGTTATTATTAAAGCCGATGGCCTGATCTTAAAAGGAACTTTGTTTCCTTTTTTCGTTACGTTCTTAGCTGAATCAACACTTACTTTTAACTGTTTCGTGTAAACTTTGTCTATCTTTCCTTCCTTTCCCTTAAACTTTCCTCTTGCAATAAGCACAGTGTCTCCTTTTTTCAACAGTACATTCCTTGTCTTGTATTTTGCCCTTAGTTCCTTTGATAAGTGGGCGGAAAGCATCTTTCTTTTTATGTGTAAAGGAGCATTTGTCCTGTATTTCCTCTGCTTCTTTGGAGAGGTACTCGAAACCCAATGCCTGCTAAAGTTATTTTTCATACAATCTTTGATGCTATTTTAGTTATGTTTGGGAAACGTATGGAGATTTCCCTTGCTATTGGCCCCCTTATAATCGTACCCTGCGGTTCGTATTTGTCTATGTCCTTGACTATTGCACATGCATTATCTTCAAATGAAACTCTTGTACCATCATGTCTTCTGTATTCTTTTCTTTGTCTTACGACTACTGCTGGGAACTTCTTATGTACCGTATCTGGTGAACCTTTCTTTACAACGACAAATATTGTATCTCCTACTCCGCATTTCGGCTGTCTATCCTTTACACCATGATAATTTCGTATGTTTACCACTTTTACTATCTTTGCTCCAGAATTGTCAGCTACCATTATCCAGCTTCCTACATTTATTGATTTAGATATCTTAGCTCTTATGGCCTTTAAACCAGCTCCCTTCCTTCCTGTTCCCATATTACTGCAATTTCCTCACAACTACAAATCTTTTCCACCTGCTTATTGGTCTTGTTTCATATATCACTACTTTATCATTTAATTTTGCTGATATGCATTCTGGGTTATGGGCAAGCACCCTGCTCCTTATCTTTACATATCTGTCGTATTTTCCGAGCCTTCTGAAAACTGTCCAGCTTACTGCAACGGTTTTATCGGCTTTTGCTGAAGTAACTACTCCTTCAAACCTTCTGCCGTGAACTTTTAATTGCCCGTGATAAGGACAGTGTATGTCATTGCAGCTATTCTCTGGTTTTTTCAAATCTTCATAAAGCATATTCCCATGGCCTCATACTGATATCATTTCCACTCACTTTTATTTCTTTTTTATTCATATGTACTATAAATCTGTTTCCATCCTTTATAACTCTTTTTATGCCACTTTCTGTTTCAAGCAGCAAAGTGCTTTTCGTTTCGTCTATCACTTTTCCTTCCAAATCCTTTCCTATTACTTTCAATTTAAACCCTATCAGCATTAGCTATCTTAGAATATTTAAATTTAAAAATGTTTTCAGACAGCGAAACAAATCAGATTAAACCGAGCTGCGTGGCAATATCCATTGCTTGGAATTCAGGCTTTAGCTTTACTATTGCTACCTTTCTGGAATCCATTCTGTTTATTATGTTTATACTCTCTACTTTTGCTTTAAGCAAGGATTCCACCTCTTTCTTTATTAATATCTTGTTTGAATCCTTTGACACTATAAAAGAAAGCTTGTTCTCCATCTGCATCAATCTTGTTGATTTTTCACCGCTCAAAACGCTTATTATATATTTTAGATTTTCTTCCATGTTTACCTAAGATTTTCAACTGCTCCTTTTGTCCATATTATCAGCCTGCCGGGTTTGCCAGCCTGTGAAACATCGGTCATTGAAAGAGAAGAAGGATTTGTAACCTTTACATTAATGTTTGAAAATGCCTTTGATATCTTCTCACCTTCTTTAACAACGAGAACTATTCCTAGCTTCTTCTTGTACTTTCTCCCCCTTAGTTTTCCTTTTCCGCTCCTTATGCTTTTCTTCATTATCCTTTCAAGTTCTGCATTCAAACCAATGGAAGAAAACAGATTTTTAGCTTCCTTTGTCTTTTTTACCATTACTGCAGAATCCTCTATAACTATTGGTAGTTCCTTTATGCCGTTAATAGCATGAAACATAGAGACCTGTTTCATATCGGCAGATGCAGCTATTCCCATTCTAATGGCAAGTTTTCTTTCCTTCTTGTTTATCTCTTTTACAAGTTTTTTCTCAGCTTGTGGAGGATGTGCTTCCCTTCCACCAACTGTATTTGGAGCAACTGCTCCCATGTAACTAAAATTAGTGCCTACTCTGGAAAGAGTTTTTCTTGGAGTCCTGTCTAATCCTCTCCCATAGCTTGTCTTAAATGACCTTCTTCTCTTTGTAAGCTCTGCCACCTTTCTTTTACCGGCCATGGGATCAGTGTATTTAAGCTGGAACATCTCGGACTGCTCTGCAAGAAACGCTTTTTTAAATGTAGAGTAGTTAAACTTTGTACTGAATACTTCTGGTAACTGAATCTCACCATTCTCCTTACCATCAGACGAAAATACTTTTACCATATCACTTTAACAATGTTATTTTTACTGGCTCGGCCTTTCTCGTAGGTCTTATTGCTTTTCTCATTATAATCAACCTGCTTGCACTTCCAGGAACGGAACCCTTGAGCACTATTGCACTTCCTTTTAAGTTGCCGTAGTTTTTATATCCGCTGGGAATGTTTACCTCCTGTGGATCCTTTACAACCTTAAAGACAAACTTGTTGTACTCTACTCTTGAATTAAAACCTAGTCTACCATGCTGTGGAACGGTATACTGGACCTTTGCCATAGTTTCTGCACCCAAGTTACCAGCTTTCCTTCTCGACTTACTGGCATGCACTGGATATATCTTTACACCATAACGCTTTACTGAGCCCTGGAAACCCTTTCCTTTCGTTATTGCGCCAACATCAACAAAATTGCCGTCTTTTATAACCGAAGAAACCTCTATTGACTTGCTTAGAAAGTTCCTTGCAGTCTCTAATTTATCATCAAATTTACCGCCTACTGCCAATTCAAATACCTCTGGTTTTTTCTTCAAGCCTATTGACCAAGGCTGTGTAGCCACCAATAAACGAAGATCGTCTGCTTTTCCTTTAAAATCATCTATGCTTTTATTGTTCTCCTTGAATTTTACCTTTCTCTGAACGTATTTGTTTATGCCTGTTCCCCAACTTTCTCCCACAGTTATCCCATTATTGTAGAATCTTACTGCGCACACTAACAATGGAGGGCATTCTAGTATGGTTGCATTCGTCATTACCTCCATCTTAAACGTCGGCGAGTTTTTATCAGAATCAATGTAAACAAGTTGCAGCATCCCTGCCTTATAACCTGCAAACCCACCGATTTCGCCTTTCTCTAAGTCCCTGAAATTGTTGACTGTGTTGTAAGGCCGTTTGCTCTTCTTTATAGGGTAATACTGCAGACTTCCCCTTCTTGGAGTGCTCTTCTTCGTTATTTGATGTCCCATAATTTAATTGCAATTGTTTTATTTACTGATATAGATTTTTTACGTTTAAATAGGTTAACATTTGAGATTATATTTCACTTAACATATAAATTCTTTCAATTTTGCCGTTATACTGGATTTTTGTTCAAAAATGATAGCGTTTAAAAGCTTATTATCCTTATATTCTCTGTTGAGTTTTCACTCAAAGACAAACCTGAAATGACTATTGCCTTCTTTATGCCATGTTCTTTAGCTATATTAAAAAGATTACCTTCCGCTTTTTCCAGGCTTTTTACGAGTATTCCTTTAACATTTTTGCTGAAGAACAACTTAGAAAATGTTGTTTTGTTTGTTGTAATTGCAGATATATCCAATTGAAGATGATGCCTTGAAAGCCTAAATGCGCTTCTTCCGGAGGGGGTAAAAGTTATTATCTTGTCTATTTTGGTGTTTATGACTAAATCTATTGCTGAATTTAAGATGGCATCATGTATATCAGTTATCTTATATCTTTTTACAATACCTGAATAATGGTATTTCTCTATTATTCGTTTTAACATAGACAGCGCCTTTAAAGGGTAGACTCCTATGGCTGTTTCTTCCGAAAGCATGACTGCATCCGTTCCTTCATCTATTGCGGTAAAAACATCGTCTGCCTCCGCCCTGGTAGGCATTACATTATTTGTCATAGATTCAAGCATCTGCGTAGCTGTTATAACTGGCTTGCTGTTTTCATTGCATAAAGATAAAAGCTTTTTTTGAACCTCCGGCAAATCCGCAATATCTATGTTTAAGCCAAGATCTCCTCTAGCAACCATTATAACGTCTGCTACCTTTACAATCTCATTAAAGTGTTTCACTGCTTCTATTCTCTCTATCTTTGCTATCAGAACGCTTTTTTCCCCGGCTATTTTTCTAGCATTCTCTATGTCCTTTGCACTGGATATAAAAGACAAAGCAAATGTATTTATTCCAAGGCTTAAGCCGAATTTTATTCCGTCTTCATCTTTCTTTGTTGGATATTTCCCGGGATAGGATATTCCTTTAAAATTTATGCTCTGCTCGTTAAGAAGAACACCATTATTCAAGGCCTTCGCAACCAAAAGGCCCATTTCCTTTCTTATCGGCTTGAACTCTATTTTGCCATCTGATAGAAGAAGCTTGCTTTTTAGGTTTATCATCTTTATTATTTCCTCTGAAACCTGTATCTGCCCATTCTTGCCGAAGGTGTATTCAGTTCCTTCTTTTATTTCTATTTTGTCTCCGTGTACTTTTCCAGTCCTTAATTTTGGCCCTGGAAGATCAAAAAACATTAGAACACTTCGTTTTGTTTCTTGCTCGGCTTTCCTTACGTTTGCAACTACTCTTCTAAAGTATTCTTTGTCTCCATGAGAAAGATTAAATCTGAATATGTCCGCTCCTTTGAGAATCATCTTTTTAAGCATTTCATAGCTGTCGCATGCCGGTCCTACAGTAACTACTGTTTTAATCTTGCTTGCCATAGCTATGTTAAAAACTGCAAGAATTTATACATTAGCTTACCTGACCGTTTAATGGCCCAATGCTTTCAACTGGCATAATACCGCTTGGAGGATAAGCTCTTATTAAAATCCAATAGTATCTGGCTGTATGAGCAGCCCCTCCGGATGTATCACCAACATAAACTGTGGATCCGGAAGGGGAGACAGAATAAGTAGCTGAAAGTATAGTTGATAACGTACCAGTATACGGATACTGAAATATTGATGAGGCAGATGAAGCTATCTGCAAAGTCTGTGAACTTGGCAAGACAGTAAATCTGTAGAATATATAATCATTGTTGGGTATGCTACTGGAAGAAGAAGTCGTTGCAGAATCATCGTATTCTATGAAGGAGCTTGTACAGAAAGGGTCTGAAGAAAACGCCACTCCTGTACTGGCAGGTTGACCGCTTCCACCACAACTTATAAATCCTTGACCCGTTTCCTGTGGATCCGAACCTGCTAGTAGGCCCAACATCTGTTGATCTGCTGGATTCGAGCTTTCTGGTGCCCCGTAGTATGTGCTTGCCTCCATTATTAATCCATTGAATAAAGATGAGGGACCAGAAGTCCACTCTAAGTAGGAAGATGAACTGCCCTGATCAGATAATGTAGTTACATAACCCGGAGAAGAAGCACTTCCTGCTGTGTAAGATGGTATTACTGTGCTATTTATAGTTGAATAAGAGGAGGGCTCTACTATAGATGACCCCTCAAAATTTGCGTAAAAATCAAACACATTAGGACCGTCGTTGTATTGCCCGTATACTGGAGAAAGCCGCGATGCTTCCCCATCGTTAGTGTTGTTAAACAAGCTTATGTTTGGCAATGCAAAGCCCATGAATGCAATGTAAGACTCCCTCGGTTGAATACTGCCCAATTTTAGCCAATAATCGGTTGAAGTACTTGCAGCTGAAACACCATTGAACTGAATATTGTTTATTGACAAAGCATTATGACCATTTTGCTGATTTCCGTTTCCAGCTAATAGGTACCATGCAATTAATCCAGAGCTATTTAGGGGTGAGCCAGCGATGCCTTCATCGTAAAGCAAAGCTACTTTTGAAGGCGAAAATGCTTGGTTGTAAAACTGAATATTTGTTATGTATCCATTGAAATAGAAGTTACCTTGATTTGTATTTGCCCAAGCACCTTTGGTGTACCCTTCTCCTATCGTCCAATAAGCTGGAGAACATGACTGTAAATCACTACTAGAGTATGATTTTGTTGCAATTTCAGTACCATTTAAGTATAAAATTTGCTCTGAAGGCGTTTGTACTATTGTGACTGAATTCCATTTCCCATTAGCTACAAAGTAAGTCGTATTAAATGGCTCGGAATTAATCCAATCTCCTCCAGCAAGATTGCCATAACTATTTACATATATTATTGGGCTGTAACAACCTGCGGAAGAAACCTGCTCTGAATTACCATTCCACAATACAACTCCATCACTGGTTGTTTTAAACCAAACGCTTATTGTAAATGTACTGCCTGTACCGAAAGGATAATTTTCTGGTATATTAGCATAGCTAGTTGCACCATTAAAATACGCCAAATCCCCAGATTCTAGCCACGAAGGTATAACGGTTCCACTTGGCGAGAAAAACTCAATATTACTAAGAGTTTTGTTCTCAAAACTGTTGTAAGCAAAGGAATTTATTGAGAGGTTCTGCTGGAAAACGTCTGAAGTTGGAGATGATTGAAGATTGGTTATAGATATGGGAACGAAATTCTTAACGTTTTTAGGAACATTTGCTACTGCTTCCCAGTATGTCTGATTAGCAAGATTGGATTGATTTGAAAAAACGGTTATATTGTATAAACCTGCTGACAATGGTTTTTGGTATGACAAACTTGCAGATCCCAATGGAACGACTACAGAACCGTTTATCATCAAACCTATGTGACTGGCTTGTATACCAAAAGCAGTTATATTTGTTACATCGCCGTAAGCTATACCGTTATTTCCATCCCTTACGCCATTAACAAACACAGTAATCTGAGGCTGAACAGGACCAAATGTCACTGATGGCATTACGCCGTTTGGAGGATATGCTCTTATTATAAGTCCGTTCCAATATTCGTCGCCTCCGTCTGCACCATCCCCTACTAAACCCAAGTAATTACCATTATTAGAAACAGTATAGGTATTAGACGGATTTTGCCCAATCTCACTTCCATAAGTACCTAAGTTAGTAGACAGGTATTGAGTGGCAGAACCATCATTAACTACAACTCCTGAAAGAACCCATTCTCCGCTCCAATAACCGGTATCTGGTGGTGCAGACCAGGAGGTCCATGATGCTGTCGAGGCTATCCCATACCAACCGCTACCGTCTCCCTGCCTAGCCAATTGTCCGCTTCCACTCGGACTTTCTAAAAAGAACACATCATTTAATCTATTGATGTATGTATAATACTCAATTATCATATTATTTGACTGGCCATTTGCTACGGTGTACAGGTAGTTTCCTACGGAATCTAATGCATACAAAGCATTTGTACCAAATGGTGAGCCAGAAGGAGCAGAAGTAGTCTGTCCTGCAGTTCCTGCCGTAGTCCACCCGCTATCGCTTGCGCCCGAATAATAATTTAAAAATACATTTGCACCATCATCATATTCCGCATAACTTGAAGAAAGCTGGGGAGCTTCACCGTCATTAAAATTGTTGAATAGATTTGTTGTTGATGGAGCAAAGCCGACATATACCGTTTCCGATGAGCCTGCGGGTATTGCTGCTATCTTCAGCCACCAGATTGCATTCGTAGAAGAGTAGCTTTCCAGCCATGAAGGTATAACTGTTCCATTGTAGTAGAAGAACTCCACGTTTTGACCGAAATTGC
>JAJZOB010000023.1 GCA_021852135.1 Nanobdellota archaeon | reverse complement strand
TTCGTACAGTGTTGATAATGGATTAACATTATTAAACAGAACGGTTGAAGTAGGCAAAGCCAATTCAGCTTCTATAGTTAGCACTGAATTTGCAGGCACTCCTCCCCCTATCTTTAACCACCAGATTGCACTGCTACTAGTATAACTCTCTAGCCATGAAGGTATAATTGTTCCATTTTGATATGAAAACTCAACATTCTGCAGATTGGAAGACTCATAGCCTGAAAAATCACTCAAGGAGATATTTGCTTCCTGTTGGAAAGGGACAGGCGTAGAAACTGATTGCGTATTGTCAATTGTGAACGGGAACTTACACATCCAATTGGTAAATGTATACGTTTCTCCCAAAGAAACTGAAGCAGAGGAGGTACAAACACCGTTATTTGCTACGTAAGCCGTTGCACTTGCTACATAGGAATAAGAATAACCTGCACCGGGTATAGTTGTTGAGAATTTTACACTTGAAGGAGTAGTTGAACTGTTTGTTCCCGAATCGTAATTCACTGTCCATGCATATCCAGAAGCAAGGTTACTCTCATCAAAGGTTGTTGTACATGTAGTAGATGCTGAAAATGAGATTGAGGTAGTAGTACCTGCTTCTGCTGATCCTGAAGATGGGCTTGGAGTGTATGTTGTTGTACAGTCTGGCGATGAGGATGAATTTGATAAAGTTGTAACTGAATAGGAATATGTTGGAGGAGTTGCTCCAGCAAAGGTATCTGGAAATAAGATACTTGGGGTTGAACTGCTCTTTGATACTGAATTGTAATCTACTGTCCATGTGTAACCTGATGGTAAATTATTTTCATCGAATGTTGTTGTACAGGTAGTAGAGGCTGAAAATGAGATTAAATTAATAGTACCTGCTTCTGCTGATCCTGAAGATGGGCTTGGAGTGTATGTTGTTGTACAATCTGGTGCTGCTGATGAATTACTCAAAGTAGCGATAGAATAAGAGAAGTTACCTGGCGTACCAAAATAGTATATATTGGAGGTAGTGTTAGTTTTAGTGACCTTTTCATAAGTTACATTCCAATCATAAGTACTTGGTAAACCAGCTTCTCTAAAAGTTGTAATGCATTGCCCAAGAAAACGTATGTATTGATAACTTCCTACAGCCAAAGATCCAGATGAGGGAGAGGGGATATAGGTACAGCCTTGGATTACTGTATTGTTAACTGAAAATGAATAGGTACCGCTTTTTTCGTTTGTAAACAATAATAAATTACTTGTTGATGAATTCATCACACCAGCATAGGTTACTTTCCACTTTGTACCTGTAGGTAATTCCTTCTCTATAAATGTAGCCGCGCATGAATTTATAAATATTATATTTTCGAGACGGCCTGCTTCTAAATTTCCAGAGGCCGGTAAAGCTGAAAAAGTACAGCCGTTTATACTTAGGTTGCTAACAATAAAAGAGTGGTAGCCGGCACTGCTTGTAAATAAGATTTCGGTGCCTGTTGATGAATGATTTACGCCGGCATAGTCTACCCACCATTGATAACCTGAAGGCAGATCTTCTTCTGTAAATTCCGTTATAACTGATGGTAAGTAAAGTTTGGTGTTAGCAGGAACAAACGACATTGTCCCATTTGAAGATGCATTTATATTACTAGAAATTGAGAAACTCATGCTTAAAGAAACTAAATCCCTAGTTTTAGCCAAATTTAATTTACTAAAACATATTGAGCTTTGACCCGGTGAGAGTGTAAGATATTGACAGCTAATATTTGAAAATTTTGTATTATTATAAGTCAACGAGAATTTATTCAAATTTATTTGTACGGCAAGAGAATTTGTAATGTAAAATTCAAAGTAGGTATAATTAGCAACAACTGTGGTTACTTCAACACCGGTAAAACCGCTTGTTGTTGGAGCTGCAGAAATGAAATTTAACGGAGAGAACACTCCTAATGAGTACATTATAACCAGAACTGCCACGACAAGAAGAATCATCCAACCATAAGTCATTAATGACTCTATTGCTGACTGCCCATGTTTAATTACCTTAATTTGCATATCTTAAATAATAACAATTAAACTTATTATTTTAAATACTTTAATCTAAAAATACAGCATTCAAAAGACTTAAATACAAGAATGTATATTACTATATTGTAGTGTATTTATGAAAAGAAAGGAATTTTCTATAGCTGATAAGGAAAGTGAAGACCCCGATGAAGATTACGATATAGAGAGAGATGAGGATTTACTAGAAATTTGATTATTACAAAACGGAAAAAAGCTGAAGGAATGGATTACCCAATAAAACTGTTATAAGAACTGCAAAGAATATGCCGGGGACAAATGGCAGACCTATCTTAATTATAACTTCTTTTATTCCTTTTTCCTTTAGCTTTTGAATATCTCCACTTGTTAATCCAGTATTTCTTTCAGGTACTATTTTTTTGTGATTTTCATCTTTAGGCGATTCCGCAAGCCAGTCCCCTTCAGTAAGTTTTGAAACCTTTTCCTCTACATACATAAGATTATTCGCCACCAGAAATACAAAGCGGATAGAGAACATCATGAAAGTGCCCGCTGCGATAAAAATGTTTATTGGAAACGGGATTAAAATAACCGAAAAAATTATAATTAAAGCAGACGAAATGAAAAAAGGGAGATCATACCATTTAAAGTGTTTTTTAAGGGCCTTTATCTTTATTACTCCGAGGAATATTGTGCCTATTAACCCATAAATGCCTCCAAAAAGAAGGATGTTTATAAACAAAGCAATAAAAGACTTGTTAGAAAAAACGTTTAAATAGGTAAAAACAAAGCTTAATCCCAGCATGAGCTTTACGTCTCCCCCACCCCACTGCCCTAAACGATACATAAAATAAGAGAACCCAAAAAGCAGAAATATCGCAAGGGGTATATAAATAAGATTTGAAATAGTGTTGTAAGCTATAGAATAAATAAATGAAAGCATCAGCGTACCCGCTATAAGCATGTAGCTTATAGAATCCGGTACTTCCCTGTTCCTAAAATCCTGAATAGAAGCGGTCAGCAACATCAAAAGTACAAAGATAAATATCAGATAATCCATTTGATATACCATGTTATACTTAATTGGTACGGGGTTATATTATTTAAATGATTTGCCCTTGAGGGCTATAAATGAACTGAAAGAATGCGATGAGATTTTACTTGAAAGATATACCAACTTAAATGATATAAGTTTCCTGGAAGAGCTTGAAAAGAAGGTTGGCAAAAAAATAGAAGTGATAAGAAGAGAAGTAATGGAAAGCGATGCAATTTTGAAAAAGGCATCAAAAGAAAAACTGGCAGTGTTAATACCCGGCGATCCTCTTGCTGCAACAACACATTTTTCGCTGATACAGGAATGCAAAAATCTAGAAATCAAGATTAAGATACTTCATTCTTCCAGCATATTTACAGCAGTCGGCGAAACCGGATTATCTATGTATAAATTCGGCGGAACTACAAGCATACCTATTTACAGCGAAAATTTCCATCCTGAAAGCTTTTTTGAGATTATACAAAAAAACATAGAATGCGGCTACCACTCACTTGTTTTATTAGAAGTAAAGAATAAAGAGGAGTTTGTAGAACCTTATAAAGCAATTCAAATACTCAAAGAGATAGAAAGAAAGAAAGACCTGAAGATAGTAGACTGGGAAAATGTAATTGCAATATCAAAAATAGGCAGCGATTGCCAAAAAATAGTAAAAGCCAGCAATATTGAAATTAAGAATCTGGAACCCCCTTGCTCACTCATTATTCCAAGTAAACTAAACGAAAATGAAAAGGAAGCGCTGGGGGTTATAAACTAGTTCTAAGTAGGATTTACCGTTATCGGTGTTCCAACTGATGTCAAACAATAGGTATAGCCGGCACTGATGTTTATTGATATATCCGAACTATACCCAATAGAATTAGAAACCGGGTTCACAGTAAATAAAAAAGGCACCTGTGGTGGTCTACCTAACTGAAAATTAAGTGGGTATTGCTGCGGGGAGGATATGTTTATACTTGGATCTATAATATATGTACTGCCTGTAGGAGAAAGAAAATAACCTTTTCCATTGTTTATTTTTATGTTTAACCAATTAAGCTTTGATGCAGAACCTAATGGTGTTAGAACGTTTCCTTCAACGTATTCTGTCTTGTTTATCGGAACGGGCTCTCCAACAATCGTTGTGTTTACTACCTGTAATCCTATGCTTATTGGGAGACCTGAAGAGGAAGTCTGTGAAGAAACAGGAGCATTGCCGCTGAAATTGTAGTTTTCTATTGTCAAGGGATAATTTGTGTATGAAACTGCATTAAAACAGGCACTGAAAGTCAACGTGCATGTTCCTGAGCTACTGCTTGAAAATGTCCAAGTAATTGAAGAAGGAGAATTTGGGGGTATTGAAAAACTTTTATTTTGTATCGGCAGAAAAGGACAACCATAAGCTGTTAAAACAATATTAAGATAATTCTTGCCATGGTTAAATACATTTGAGATAAAGTTTATGTTTTGGCCGGTGTAAAGATGAGACAATGAGGTAGAAGCAGAAACATTAAAGGATATCGGCAGGAATGCATTTGTACTTTGTTTTGTTGTAGGACTGGTATTATTAAAATTTATATACCCTGACTTATAAAGAAAGAAAACTCCAACTATTATTATAAGAACTATTATTATTATAACTCCGGATTGTGCTTTGTTTTTCATAATTATATACAAGAGATTTGATTGCTATTGAATGCAAGGTAATAGTTATAGTTCGTGTCTATAGTTACTACATTCTGTGAACTTGAGTTGCTGTTTATCACCGTTATTTCCAACGGCAACCCTGAACCAGAAGTTATTAAAGCAAGGTTTACATCATGTAAAGTCAAAGCAAGTGTCTTACCAGAAACTGAGAAAGGATAATTTTGACCGTTATAATACACAAGGGCGCTCGCAATCCCGCCAGTTGAATTACTTATATAAAGGTTTATACTGCTTATGTAACCATTGGGATTATTATTTGAAATGGTTGTGTAGGGATTCCCTGATTTATAATTACCGTAATTGTAATTTGGAGAAGCAGTAAATGTAATAGTCGTTGAAAGTGAACCACCTGGTATCTGTGTTTCGACCACTGTTGGAGCTGCTGATAAAGACATAAAGCCTTGATTTGGATTGAAGAAGACTGACTGAGGTATCAAAGTTGACTTTGTCCCATAGGGATAAGTAACTATAGACGTTGTAAGATTCTGCCAAAAATTATGCACTTCCAGTGAGAAATAAGGAATAACTGATCCTGTTGAGCTGGTGCATGAAGCATTAAAAAATATTGTTGACTGCGTTTTCATGTTTGCAGGTATTGTAATGACTTTTGAAGAAGGAGAAATCGAAACTGGCGGTGCAGTAAGCACAATAAGATTTGCATTTAAGGACTGATTAAGAGGATTAAAAACTGTCACATATAAAGGTGAGGATTTGCCTGAATAAAGCTGAGACATATTTGCAGCTGCAGATATGCTAAATGTACCGGGTAGTTTTGAAGAGGGGGACTTTCCAAGATTAAAAGCATTGCTATTAAAGCCATAGATTACAACGATTAGTATTATAACTATTATTAGAATCCCAGCAATCGCCGATCCGCTTGCACCATAATTATTCATAAAATAACAATAGTAAATTAACTATAAAAACCTTTAAGTCATTAAGGAGAATATGGTTCTATGTACAGCCCCACCGGGAAATATCCCTCCTGTTCATAAGAATATGAAACGGTAAAACGCATGTCTGCCTGTATATAAGGAATGTTCAAACTGGACAGTTTACTTTCTTCATTTGCACTTAATGATATCGGCAGTTCTATAGAAGCGCCAGTCGAGCTTATAGTTATGGCCTTTGAGAACACTGCCGTTCCGTTTGGAAAAGATTTAATTGAAAAACCTAAGTTATTTGCAGCTGTTATGTTTATTACAGAGCTATTCATATAGATTGTTATCTGCGTATTTCCTATAGGTATACCAGTGCCTACATTGTTAAGGGATATTCCAAGCTGGATATCCTGTCCATAAACTACCGGCTGAGAAGAAGAGGATGAAAGGTCTATAGGCCCTGCAGTAACTCCAGAAGGCTGTGTTACAGGAGGGGGATAATTCCCGCTTGTGCTTGCGCTCTGTGAAGTAAATTCAAGTTGCTGTGAAGCTGTAGAAACATATGAAAAATTGAGGTAGTAGCCTATATTCTGCGAGTACTGTATGTTTCCGTAGGTATTTACAGGAGGGGCTGAAAGAGTAAAGCCTTCTGATAGAATATCACCAGTTGCAAGCGAGGATATACTTACGCATCTTCCACTTGTTATTGCATTACCATTTGGGTTTGGAGAAGAAGTTTCCGGACTAGATAAAATAGAAAATAATCCAAGATTGTCGAGGCAAAAATAGATGTTTCTAGCAGCATTTCCGTTTAGATTATTTGCTATGAGAAAAGTTGTGCCAAATGTTGACGATGGAGAAACTCTTGCAGGTGCGTTTACTGACAATACGCCGACAGCAACAGTGTGGCCCAATGAAGTGGCACTTGGAACTGAAGAAATACCGATACTATTCAAAAGGTATGGGCCATACAGAAATAATATTATTACTATAACAAGTACAAATACTCCTGTTGCAATTCCGCTTCCGCTTGATCCTTTTTTATTTACCATATTAAGTGCACATTTGATTTGCTATAACAACTGGCATGTTTAAAGTCTCATTGTAATTATAATTTACATAGCCAAGCACTGTCATTGTATTGAAGTGCATCCCATTCAATGAACTAACGGGGCTGAGATCAAGATAAAAATTTGGCCCGGAGCTTAACACCTTGCTGTTGTTTATATAACAATCCCAATAACCCGAACCTGGGAATTGGAAACCCTGTCTTTGAATAGGACTTGCTGTTACGCAGTTCCAATAACTTGTTGTAGGGTTTGATGGATAGAAAGCTTTGTTTATGTATAATGATAGATTATTTATCTCATATGGATAATTACCATTGTTTTTTAAGGTTACTTCTAATGGAATGGAATCTGCCTTGGTTATTATCGGCTGCTTTACTACTGTGTATACTTCTATCTGGACCGGCCCAGCTGAATAGAAATTAAAAGAAGGCTCTGCGGGTACAAATGCCTGTGCAGATGAAACTAATTGAGATTGAAAAGAATCTGACATGAATTCTATTGGTAAAATAACAGCTGCCGTGTAATTCTTAACTAGGAAACTTCCTAGAAACGATATGGATAACGGAAAAGTAAGCTTATCTGCAGAAGGCGGGCATGACAATTGAAACGTTGTCGTATTTTCCTTTGTTTCGCCCTGCACAAGTATGTTAACTAAACTAGAATTTTTTATTGCTGGTGGAGAACTTTGTGTTTCTGAAGGAGTTATAAATTTTGTCAGCATATCCTGACAGAATTCCGCAGCACCTGGTGAGATAGTACTTCCGCAGGAGATATTAACTTCTAGGTTATTTGGGGTATCAGGTCCTAATGGAACGTTGCCGCTGTTGTAAACAGAGTAGAGGATAGTTCCCTGCTGTGGATTTGTTGTAAGGACCACTTCTTGATTTGGAGGGTAACTAAAAGTAAGAAAAGATAAAAAAGTAGGGGTTGAATTTACAGCGGTAATCTGTGGTTGAGTAACTAAAAGATTGGGATTTTGTACCTCTGCAATGAAGGTTGAAATTGAAGAAATACCGGAAGAAAGTAGGCTTCCTATCTTTGAAAAGATTGAACCATAGGTAACTTCGGTGTAAACTATACCGACATTTGTAGGTGCAACAAATATAAAGTATACAACAATTAATGCTAAAAGTATAAGAAATGGTGCAAGAATAATTGAATGTTTCTTTACACTCTTAATCATTGGACCAGTATCAAATAATCTGGTTTTTGCCTTGTTTTCCTCTTCTAGCCTTATAAACTCGGGAGATACTCCTTCGTCATGCATCTGATGATAACGAAGAGCCGTCTTAGTTTTAAAATGTCTTCCGCAGATCTCGCATACATGCCTGCCTTTTTTGCTATAATTGCTATTATTCTTTGGATTAGGAGAAGGTGTCGGAGGAGTTGATGGAGGCGGAGTTTGTGCAGTCCCTCCTGGGGCTGCCTGTCCTTTTCTGTTTAGTTTAAGCAACATAATAAGAAATATAAGATATTGCTATATATAAATTTCAATCTTTAACCGATTTTATCGAAACATACAAAGGAATAATTAAACCATTCGTAGATAGTTTTATTGTCCCACTATAATTGCCATTGGTTTCAGTAGCTCCAATGAAATTTGAGGGGATAAGAAGTACATTCTCGCCATCAGAAAGGGTATTTGCAGCAATAGTCAGATTTGCCCCACTTGGCGTAAAGTAAAGGTAAACATTGCCTTTTCTAACTATACTGGACACATAAAGTGTAAGCAGATAATTTGCATTTGTTGCATTCACAGAATAATAAAATGTTGGAGAATTCGCAGCTATATATGGTATTGTATAGTTCAAATAGGCATTTGCTATCTCGTAAGAAACATTGAGTGCAGGCTGAAAATCAACGTTGAATAACAATGGAAGCACTATCGAGGAACTTGAAAGATTTGATGCTCGGATAGCTTTTGATATTATGATAGAAGGAATGTTTACTGTTAGCTGTGAGTCATTGCCAATTCTTATACTGGATATAACTTGATTGTTGACAGAAACATTTAAATTCCCATACCCTATCGGCGTGTAGACTACTGAATAATCACCAACGCCGCTAAAAGTCAGAACTTTTATAGGCACATTATTTGCATTGTTTTTGCCTTGCTCTCTTATAATCTCTATTTTTGCAAGTTTAAACGACTGGGATAATGCGAACCCATTCAAATTATCTGTTATTGCTATAACGTTCTTACCTGTTTTACCTGCAGGTATTTCTTCATTTATAATTTCATTGCTTGACGGCAGCGTAGAAAAGAATGAATTACCGTTCAATGAAAAACTAAGTTTTGGAGTGCCGGACACTGATTCAACTACTACTTCAATGAAATATGCGGAGGACTGAGAGAGATTTAAACTTATGTCATAGGACGAAGAGCCGAATATACTAGAACTTACAGATACTTGACTGGAATTGAAAATTGTTGAATTAACAATCGGGTAATTTACACCAAATGTACCTAAAAGATAGGAAGTGTTGACCGGCTGGCTGTTTCCACCTATGTATGTATTAAGATTCTGATAGTACTCCCCCACAGGTATTGATGGCGCTGATACATTGCTGTTGTTTATACCAAGAAGCTTATATGCCACAGGAGGTGGAACAAGAAGCAGATAAATTACTATCGAACCTATAAGTATAAGCATTAACACTACAACGGCGGGAATCCTTTCCCTCTCCAATGCCATAAAATCTTTACTACGTTATAATATATAAATATTTCCATTGACTTAAACATTCATTTTTGGCTAAACAGTGAAATATTCCCTTAAATTAGTAGGCACCTCAAATAAACCCACTTTAATGCCTGCATCAATGTAAGCCCAGCTTATAACTACTGCTTCAAATGCCCTCAGATAATCTTTTTTCCCGACAAAAAATTTACTATCATTAAAATAATTGGATGACATGTCAAAAAAATCCGAAGAAAACTTATTTTTACGGTCTTTTACCGACAAAGACCTGAAAACTTTCTCCATCATAGCTATCTCCTTTTCTGTTCTTTCCTTTAAATTATCATCCATAAAAAGAAAGCGAATTATCTTCTGTTTTCAATTTTTCCAAGTATTGATTTATTCTCTCCCTTGAAAAACTGTGTTCATCGCATAAGAATTTTATAAGTTTATCTTTTTCGATTTTGATTGGATCCAAATCTCCGTTAACCTCAATAGTATTAGGAGAAATAAAATAATCATAGATTTCATTTATGTTATAAACTGCTCTGAAATCATAGGTATTAAAAAGCTCGGTTCTTTCTTTCTCTTTAACCAGTTTAAGCGCTTTCTTTGGGCCTATACCATCAACTCCTTTATTGTAATCTGTTCCAACAAAAAGCGACAAAATTATAAGCTGCTCCCTACTTAGCCCTAGCTTGCTTAAACTATAGCTTGCGTCTATTACCTCCGGAAAAATTCCTTTGGTTATTCCCTTTCCACTTACCTTTTTCTTGTTTGTTATGTTAAGGTTTCTAATCACGCGCTTTGCACCGAAAAGCAAGGTATCATAGTCCTGTGAAGCGGCTGCAAACACTTTTCCCTGCTGACTTAGAACTGCGGCCTGCGCTTCTCCTTCTGCTGGTGCCTGTACATAAGGTATTCCTAGGTAATCAAGAAGCTCTTTTGAAGAATCTATTATGTAATCGTCTATCCTTGCAATTCTACGCATGTACATTGCTTTTTCTTCTGGAGTTGCGGCATGCTCCATCTTTTCCATTGCTTCTTCTTTTGTCTTTTCCCTTTCCAGCAGGGTTTCTTTCTTGAATTTTGGTGCTTTCCCATCAAACACAAAAACGGGTTTTATCCTGTTTTCCAATAGGGAAACTGAACGATAAAACAGACCATTTAAATGTGTAGTCACTCTTCCCTTTGAATCTGTTAGGTAAGAGCCATCTGCCATTCTTATAGTCGTCAGAAACTGAAATATCCAGTTAAAGGCATCTATCGCTATTCCCTTTCCGGAAAGTTCCGCCATCTTTATTTTTTTGGATTCGAACAAACCATTCAACTTAACGCCCATTATTTTACTAGAAAATGTAATGATTAATGCTTTTTCGCTTTATCACAGAGTCGTCACTACGACTTTGCCGTCATCGAAAAGAAACGAATGCTCAAACTGTGATACTAAACCATTGTCCCTTTCCTTTAAAACATTAAATTCATGCAATGACCCCGCAGCCACTAAATTTCTTATTTCTATTTCTGCCAACCTT
>JAJZOB010000004.1 GCA_021852135.1 Nanobdellota archaeon | reverse complement strand
CACAAAATGAAATTGGCGAACTTAAAAAAGAGATAGAAAACGAGAATAAAACACTAAATAAATTAGATCAGGAACAGGAGGAACTTAACAAGCAAATTAAAAATATAAGCGAAATAGAAAATAAGGAAGAACTTACTGGCAGAGTCTACGAATTAAACAATTTAATAAAAGACCTGGAAAAGGAGCTTTTACAATCAATTGAGCAGGGGATTTGCATTATGTGCGGAAACAAAATAAGTGATCAAGCTCACTTGGAAAAAGAATACTCAAGTAAAATAAGCAGGTACAAAAAAGAGATAGAGAGAATAAAAGACATTTCAAGCAACATAAAATATTCCAAAAATGACCTTGAAAAAAACCTAGGATTAAATAAGATAAGAATAGAAACGACTAAAAATAACCTATTAAAACTTGAATCAAAACTAAAAGAAAACCAAAAAGAAGAAAAAGAAAAGGAATATTTGGACATAAAAGAAACTTACCAAAAAGAAAAACAAAAATTGGACGATATTTCGCTTGAGCTTAAAAACGCAAGAGAAGAAATGAAAGTTATTCAAGAACAGGAGAAAAAAATGTTGGAAATCGACAGTTATAACAACAGAATAGATGAAATAAACAAAGCAATAAACAATTACCAGCAGGAAATAACAGAACTAAAAGAAAACTTATTGGAAATAAAATTCGACGACAAAAGATTAAGTGAAATTGAAAACGAATTCGAGCTTATTTCTGAAGAAGTAAACAAAATGAATTATAGGATTACAGAGATAAGAAAGGAAACGGAGCTCAGAAAATCACAGCTCATGACGGATAAAAATGAAAGGGATGAGCTTGAAAGAAAGTTAAAAAAGAAGGAAGAACTTTCAAAGCTACTTAATGAAAAGGAGAATTTTCTAAAAACCATGTCAAATTTAAGAGAGGACATCCGCGGAATAAGAGAATATGTGAGACTGCGTTTTATAAATGATTTTAGGTCCCTTTTCAAAACACGCTTTGAAGAGCTTAGAAATGAAGTTGATTATGACATTGATATAGATAACAACTATAATGTTATTATTACTGCAGGAAATGAAAAAATGGATGCCAGATCTTTATCTGGCGGAGAAAAAACTTCTGTAGCAATAGCATACAGGCTGGCATTGTCATCTCTTGCTTCAATCCTCGGCGGTATTGGAAAAAATGAGATTATAATAATGGATGAACCAACTTCTGGATTGGATAAAGAGGACATAAATGCGCTTACAAACGCAATCACCAAGATAACGGACTTAAAGCAGATAATAATAGTAACTCACGAAGACAATATGAAAAACATTGCCGACAATGTAATAAAACTGAAAAAAGAATCAGGCATATCCTCTGTATATTAAAACAAAGTATCATTAACAGAATCTATATTTGCCTTAGGAACCCTAGAGTAATCTATATTGCTGGTCATCCTGCCTGAATTTCCCAAGAAAACCTTTAAATCTTTCATTACATTAGGGTACCTGTACCTTAGTTCGTCGTATAAACCAAATGCAATTTTTTTGTACTCTGGATGTGCTTCATCCGTACTTCTATTCTCAGCTATAAAAATGGCTTCTGCTAGGCTCATAGACATTTTTAAGTTTGCTCTAGTTGCAAGAGGGGCTAAAAGTTCAAGCTCAGAATTAAACCCTTTTTCATATAATTTATTAGAATAGCTATTTATTTCACTTAAAACTTCTTTTGAAAGACTTAAAGCTTCATTATTTTTGTATACAGCACTAGGTATTATATAATCATTTAAATGTATTACTAAGTTTCTATTTGAAAGTCTGTGTCTCCACAAGTCTCTTGCAGTGCCCAATGAACATGTTATGTCTATTTGAAGAAACGATGACCTTAGAAGACTATCATTCAGATCGTCAAACTTACCTTTTCTACTATTTGATAAATTTTTAAGATATTCACTTACTATCTCTTTTGACTTACATTTATCTTTGTAAGGCAGTTGCTCGTAGATTGAATTTAAAAGCTGCTTCTCGTTTTGAGAGCCTTCCGTTATATTTACAATGACAGACTCCAATGAGGATATGCGCATATCATTTAAAAGATCGGAATAATCAAAACTAACCCTCTCTTTGTACACTTCTTTGTTAAATTCATCTGGGGTTATATGCGTGGATAGCGAAGGCACATTATCTGAAACTACAGAATAAAAGAGTTTGCCAGCTTGCTTATTATATATGTTTCCGCTTGAAAGCAATTTTCTACCTATGTTCTCTGCCGTCCTAGCACTTAAAAGCATGACAAGAGAAGTCTTTGCTCCCAAAGGTAAAAAACTTCTTACTGAATCACGTATAGTTGGTGTTATTATCGTTTTTATCTCTTCATCACTGGGTAAATTACCATTTGTTTTTATAAAATTCTGTTTGTATAATTCCATTAATCTATCAAATAGAGAGTTATATAAACCGGATAATTCATTGTAGCCTTTTGATAATATTACAGATGCTTCTTTATCAGTATCCTCTGAGATGTGCGTCTCATCAAACTTAACATAGCGTGTGGACCTTTCCTGAGATGAAATGAATACCTCATCCTGTATAGTCAATGCAGTTATCTCTGGTACAACCATTGACACCATAAAATTAGATTGCTCACCTATGTTTCTATGCCCAAGCACAGATTGAATATTATACAAACTTCTTCTTGTGGAATTCTCTAGTGATGAATCTACTTTGCTAAAAAACCCATTAACGGCCACAGGATCCGATAAATCAATCTTTTCATCAGATATCTTAGAATATTTGTTTGTGATCGAGGCAGACTTTGAAACTAGCTTTTCAAGCAGGCTTTCTCCCCTGCTAGTACTCAAGCGACTTGATAAAGAAAGGTCTTCTAATGCCAGCATCTCCGTAGTTGGAAAAACCCTATAAAAAACTGCAGCCATTCCGTCCAAATAATAAAAACGTAGGAAACCGCTATCATTTCTTTTAACTTCTTGCATAAAAACCAAATAAAGTATGCTTTACGGCGCTTAAATACTTTATAAAATAAATGCAGGGGAAGGGATTTGAACCCTTGAACTCACAAAGAGAGCAGATAGCTCAAACGCGCACTTTTCTTGAGTCTGCCGCGTTTGGCCAGGCTTCGCTACCCCTGCAAAATTATCTGAAACTTAATATATTCCAGTATTCAAAATATATAAGAGTTAAGTTTAAATAAGTTTATTGAAACGCTGGCCATTACATTAGCTTTGGTTTTCAACACTGGATTTATTTAAATCATTGAATATTTTTTCAAAGGATTCATGTATACTTTTTAAATCGGATGAAAGATTTGAAAGCAAACTTTCGTATTTATCATTATCAATTTTGAACCTATTGAAAGAATCGGATGCCCTATCGATTACCTTTTTAAGCTCCTCGTACTGCAATTTAGTCGAATAAGAAACGCCGACAAAAACATCACCTTCGTCTACCATTATAATATTAAACAAAACTAAGAATTTAAATGTTTAAAATTAAGGTGCAGTGACTTTTATTGCTTGCACAGGGCACACATTTTGACATGCCATGCAGAATATGCAGTCCCCCTCTCTTGCTGGGTCTGCCTTTCTATTTGACAGAGGATTACCGGGTGTATCGTTCCATTCTATCAATGAAACCGGACACGCAGGTATGCAAGAACCGTCGGCATTGCATATGTCCCAATCTATAGCGACAACTGAACCGTGTATACCCAATTTATTTGGTGGCTCAACTGGGCCATAAACATCGTGGCCATTATGTGTTCCTACTTTTTGCCTGTTCTTCTTAAAGTCAGGATCAATTCCCATTTTACTGTAAATACAATAATCATTTATAAACATTACTTAATTTTATCAAGAACTTCCTTCAATACAACTGCTTGGTTATGCAGTTCATCCTTTGCCCCAAACAAAAGTATTATTTTACCGTGCTTTCTTTCCAGAGATTTTATGTATTTGAGTCTTTCAATGTTATCTACAGAAGCAAGCTCCTTTTGATATACTTTCCTGAATTCATTCCATTTGCTTTCATCGTGTGAAAACCATTTTCTTAAAGCATCACTTGGGGCAATTTCTTTCTCCCAGATATCTGCAGCCACCTCTTCCTTTGTAAGTCCTCTTGGCCAGACTCTGTCTACAAGTATCTTAAAACCTTTTTCTTTGTTTCTGTACACTCTTTCTATAACTATCATAAAAATTAAAACCCACAGAAGTATAAATAAACATGATAAAATATTACATTTCAAAAAATGCTGCCATATTATTTGTAGGCATAAATCCGCATTTCGGTTCTTATAGCAGAGGAGTACCTTTTTCTAACAACAAAATGTTCTGGTACTTGCTTTCCGAAGCGGGAATAATAAAAGAAACAAGGGAATTCTTAAAGAATGATGAAAAACTTAAAAAACTTTACACCACCATTTCAAAAAAATATGGGATAAATTTTATAAATATAATAGATAAACCGACAAAAGACGTATCACAACTTAAGAAAGGTGAAGAAATAAAAGGAGTAAAAAGACTTGCCGAAATAATAAAAAATAAAAAACCAAAAGTGGTGTGTTTTATTGGAAAAGTCACATTTAGCAAGTTCAAAGGAGATAATAGATTCAGATTTGGAGTACAGAGTAAAATATATAATTCAATAATTTATGTTATGCACTTTCCGATAAGAGGCTATGCAAGTATAAGAGTAAATGAGCTAAAAACAGTTAAAAAATTAGCTGGACTTTGATTTCAATAAATCCTTCTTGTATTTATACCAGAAAAATATAATTAAATAAACTGAAGAAATTACTGCAATAGCAGTTATAAGCATTGATAAAAAAATAGACCCATTGTAAAATACAACGGATATTACCGAGAATGCTATCGTTATTGAGAGGAGTATAAAAACTAGGGAGATAACCGTAAATAAAATGCGCAAGTCTTTCAAAATCCAGTAATTAATATTTTTATTATGCTGGTACTCTTTAAAGGTTTCCTTTGTTGTTTTTCCATTCTTGTATTCGTATATTTTCATATAATTGCAGAGGGAGGGATTTGAACCCTCGAGGGCGCTAAGCCACAGGATATCTTATTCTTTGCAAATACAAAGACAGATAAGGACCTTAAGTCCTGCACGTTGGGCCAAACTTCGCTACCTCTGCTTTCAATAGATAAGTGCGACTGATTATTTATAACTAAGCACTCTTTTCGCGCAGAAGCCTTCTCTTTCGTTTTCTGTCCAACATCTTCTTCTTTCTGGTTTTCCACCTGTCCTTATGGTACTTTTTCCAATTTTTTGAGCTTCTTTTCATATACTAATTACATTTTCACCCCATTTATATCTTGGCGCCAGTAACACTGGAACTTTGATGATAGTTTCCGGAATACGGCTTTTGCACTTCGCTTAAAGTAGTGCTTAATATCAGATGTAAAAACCTAGTTCCTTTTGATATTCTTACTGGGACATTGCCACCTATCATCATTATTGTAAGATTACCTTCATAACCTGCATCTACTATTGTTGGAGGAATTGCAAGCCCCAATCTAGCAAATGTAGAGCGTATATTGCACATACCTACTAGATTATTTGGCATCTTTATCTTTTCATCTATCTTTATCAAAACTCTTTCCTGCGGAAAGATAACAAAGTCCTTATCTATCTTTTCTTTAGTATAAACCTTTTCAAGCGCAGATTTGTCGTTTATATCAACGGGTTCTTTATTATAGATAAACCGCAATAGCTCATCCCCTACTCTAAGATCTATACCATTCTCTCTTATTGTATCATTTGAAAGAGGTTCTATGGAAAACAATTTCTTATCCAGGTACTCTCTTATGTCCTTATCGCTTAATATCATGTAATGATTAAATTATTACAGTATAAAAATTTATTGTTTTGTGAAAACAAAATATTTATCTTGAAAACTTAATAAATTGATATGATATTTCAAGATATAAACATAGAATGGCTACACCATGCGTGTTTTAGAGTAAAGGGAAAAAATAAAGTTGTGTACACCGATCCTTATAAAGTCGAAAACAGTTATAATGATGCTGATTTGATACTTGTAACACACGACCATTATGATCACCTAGAGAAAGAAAGCATAAAGAAACTAATAAATGACAAAACGACAATAGTTGCACCTAAAGACTGCCAAAGTTTACTAAAAGAATTTAAAAATGACAAAGTATTTGTTTCTCCAAATGAAGTAAAAATAGTAAAGGATATAACAATAAAAACAGTGCCTTCATACAATATAAACAAGTTTAATGAAAAGGGCATTGCATTCCACCCAAAAGAGAAAGGCAATGTTGGCTACATATTTATTGTAGATAATACTAGAATTTACATTGCAGGTGACACTGACAACATACCTGAAATGGGAAACTTTAAAACAGACATTGCACTTTTGCCAGTGAGTGGAATATACGTTATGACGCCTAAGGAGGCTGCGGAAGCGGCTTTAGAGATAAATCCAAAAATGGCTATACCTATGCATTACGGCTCTGGTATCGGAACTGAGAAAGATGCGCAGGAATTTAAGAAATTACTGTCAAACAAAGTAAACGTAGAGATATTAATGTCTATTGATAAGTAAATTAAAAAGATTTAAATATAACGTATTTTATAAGATAACAATATGTCTAAAAGCACAGCGCCGACTCTTAAGAAAAAAGGAGGAGGGTTCAAGGGAAAGAGAAGAGATAAGAGAAGGAGCGAGTCAAAGAACCTTTCAGTTCCTTTACAGGTGGGTGAAAGAAAGATAAAAACCTCCAGAACAGTCGGCGGAAATACAAAGATAATACCACTAAAAACAGATGAAGGGAACCTTTTTGATCCAAAAAGCAAAAAAACATCAAAGGTCAAGATAGTAAGGGTTTTGGAAAACAAGGCAAATAGATCATATGCAAGGCGTAATATAATCACAAAAGGAGCAGTAATAGAGACGGATCAGGGAAAGGCAATTGTAACAAACAGGCCTGGCCAGGATGGACAAGTAACCTTAAAAAAGCTTGATTGATCGTAAGGATCATTAATGGAAATTAACCTAAATAAATTCAGCGATATTATAGATAAACACCATAAAAAAATAATAATTATATGGATAGCTGTTTTTCTTATTTCTATACCAATAGCAGTGCACCTTTTTAGTATAGTATCTTACAATGTAACTGGAAACTCCTCTAACAGCAATGCAAGCAGTGGCAGTAACCTTCAATTGATTGTAAGCGTAAGCAATAACTCCTACTCAAACAGTACAAAAGAATTCTTTGAAAATATCTCAGACAACTTCGCATACAGGAACATTACCTCTTTGTATTCAGTAGAGTATAATCTTTTGAATTCAACCTATTATAATATACAGAAAAATGCGGAATTTGCACTAGATTCTGCGTATATGAAATATAACCTTACCCCTAAAACAGTGCCTAAAAGCCTTAACAATACTATAATAGCAAACGTTGCAGAGACAATAAAAAACAAGCTTAACAGTTCGGAGATAACAGAACGCAATTCATCATATGATTTCATAATAGGGATAATAAAAGGATATTACAATTCTTCTCCATTGTATATAATAAATAATTATAACTTCACTAATTATCCCATAATACCAAATACAAATGAAACTGTAACACTTATAAATTACAACCACACTACGATGCTAACAACAGTAAACAATTCTAACTATTCTTTTGTAAATTCATATATTGGTAGAATTTCAAAAAACTATGGAGTTACAGCCTATGTAACTGGTTCTAGAGGATTAAGCAGCAATATAGAGAGTGAAACTAACTTCGGTACCTTTCTTGCAATTGCTATAGGGATTCTAATGGTTATAATAGTGACCGGATTAATATTTCGTTCACCAATAGCAGCGTTCGTGCCGCTTATGGTTTACGGAATTGACCTTACAATCGCATTTTCAGTGTTTTATTTGATATATCACGTAATTCTAAACAGTACTGTATCTTTTTTCGACCCTGCCCTTGCAGCAATACTTATGCTTGGCATATCGACAGATTACTTAGTATACATGCTCTACAGATTTAAACAGGAGTTAAGAAAAGACCACAGAAAAAGCGTGAAAATCAGCATTGGTGGAGCAGGTGCAGCGATACTCGTAAGCGGCACTACAGTAGTATTAGCATACAGCATACTATCCGGATTTAACCTAGCATTTCTTGGATCAACAGGAATTCTAGATTCTGTAGGAGTGTTTATTGTTCTTTTATCCGCCCTAACGTTCATGCCATCAATTCTTATCTCTTTAGGAAAGAGGGTTTTCTATCCAAATTTCAAACCAGGTTTTTCCTTCGAGAGTTCATTTACTAGGTTAGCGCACTTTAACTACAAAAACAGATACTTTATTATATCCATTTTTATTGTGATAATTGCAATCGCCGCGTATTTCTTTGTAATATATCAACCTGGATTGAATTTTTTAGGGTTGCTTCCAAATTCAGGATCAAAAACCGCTTTTTACGTGGCTACAAACAACTTTAAATTTGACCCTATAGACCCTATTATAATAAATATAAACAACACACAAAACATAAATGGAACGGAGATTTACAATTCAATAAAATCAATGAGCGGAGTAAGCTATACCCAATTAACGAAAGGAAACAATTCAATGCACATATTAACGTACTTAAAACCACTTGGATTCAGCACCCCTGCATTGAATGATTACAATAAGATAAACAATTACTTAGAAGCAAGCAATGCAAACTACAGCATTAATGGTCTGCAGGTATTTCTAGGCAGCGCAGTTAAAACTATGAACGGTGATGTTCCATTGCTTATATTTTCCTTGGGAGCTATGGTTTTTATGGTATTATTTGTCATTCTTTTCTCAATCTATACTCCGTTGCGTTTAGTCCTTCTTATAATAGCAAATGTAATAGCTGCTAATGGAGTTACTCTGTTGATATTTCATTATATATTTTCTTTGCCATTTGTATCCATTGCACAGATATTCCTCATAACAAGCATAATGGGGGTAGGCGTAGACTATGACATATTTCTAGTGATGAGGATAAGAGAATATGTAAAGGAAGGCAAAAATAACTTTGAAGCCATAAAAATGGGCCTTATAAAAAGCGGACCGATAGTGGCCAGCATAGGTATAATCTTTTCAATGGTTTTCTTGTCCCTTTTAGCAAGCGGCGTTCCGATAATAGAAGAAGTAGGATTTATAGTTGCAATAGGCATTTTAATCGATTCCGTTCTATCAGTTTTGTTCATAGTTCCATCTATAATGTTTTTGCTGCAAAAGTACAACTGGTGGCCTGGGCTTAAGAAATATGAACATAATAAATAAGATGATCGAAAAGATCAGAGGGGAAAAGATAATAAAAACAGAAAAAGATGATAATAAGGTTTTGACATTGACGGAGGGCCCTGAGGGCATAAGCGTTAAATTCAACGGGATAACCTATTCAAGAAGGGCTGAAAAAGGGATATTTACAGGTTCCTACTGGGACTACTTTACTCCTTTACCTTTACTCTACGATAAACCAAACATACTTATGATAGGTTTGGGCGGTGGAACAATTGTTTACCAGATAAATAAGCTATATGGTAGAAAAACAAGCATGGATGTAGTTGAGATAGATGAAAAGATGGTTAAGCTAGCAAGGGAATTTATACCTGAAGACATAAAGAAGATAAATCTATTTGTAGAAGATGGGATAGAGTTCCTAAAAAAAAGCAAGAAAAAATACGAATTGGTGTTTTTAGATGCCTATGACGGAGATAAAATACCGGATGGCTTTCTTGATGAAAAGACCATTTCATACATAAACGATGTACTTACAGCAGATGGAGTGCTAGCAGTAAACTATGCAATGAGCTTCAAGGCTATAGTTTTCTTCCAAAACTATATAGGCAAACTTAAGAAACACTTTAAGGTATACCTTGTTAACAACCCTTTAGGTTCAGGAAACACAATAATTTTATGCAGCAAAAAAATGGATAAAACAGAGTTATTGGAAAAGATAAACCGGATGAAAAAGGAAAATGACAATATGCACGTAATAAAAGGATACAACAACATGAGCAATGGCTAATATTTATCCAATAAAAGTCATTAAGATAAATGGAAGCGCAAGAGATAAGAAATTCATTAAAAGAAGTCGATAAGAATACTTGGGAATCAAAAAAAGTGGGGAACGTTCCCATAAAAGCATACGCAAATCAAAACCTCCTGAGAAGGATGGAAGATGAAGTGTTTAAACAGGCGGCAAATGCTGCTTCCTTGCCTGGAATACTAAAATATTCCTACCTATTTAGCGATGCCCATATAGGTTATGGCGTGCCAGTCGGCTGGGCAGGGGCCTTTGATTTAAAAGAAGGGATAATCTCACCAGGAGCCATAGGCTTCGACATAAATTGCGGCATGCGCCTGATAAAAACAAACCTAACTTTAAAGGAAGTTAAACCTAAGATAAAGGAATTGGTTGATATGTTATTCAAAATGGTGCCCGCAGGGGTAGGCTCCAATTCACCGCAGATGCTTACAGACTTAAAGACTTTAACCAAATCTGATTTAAAGGAGATAGCAGAAGAGGGAGTAGACTGGGCTATAAGAAAAGGGTATGCTACAAAAAAAGACAAGGAAAGAATTGAGGAGCGGGGGAGAGTAGAATCTGCAGATTTTTCAAAGGTAAGTGAAGATGCATTTAAAAGGGGAAAACAACAGCTGGGAACGCTTGGATCGGGAAACCACTATCTTGAAATCCAAGTAATAAACAAGGACTTTAACAAAGAGATAGCTAATTCTCTGGATTTAGATGTAATGAAAGAGCAGGTAGTTATAATGTTCCATACTGGTTCAAGGGGTTTCGGCCACCAGATAGCGAGCGATTACATCAAAAAGTTCCTAGAGTACTCATCTAAAAACGGAATAAATCTAAAGGACAGGCAGTTGGCTTATGCCCCCTTTAATTCTGAGGAGGGGCAGGATTACTTCAAAGCAATGTCCTGCGGGATAAACTTCGCTTTTGTTAATAGGCAGATAATAAATTACCAGATAAGGGAAGCATTCAAGAGCATATTTAAAAGAAGCGAAAAAGACCTTGGTTTAGATGTTGTTTATGATGTTTCACACAACACTGCAAAGATAGAAGAGTATACGGTTGAAAACAAAAAAATGAATGTGGTAATACACAGAAAGGGGGCAACAAGAAGCTTTGGACCGGGAAACAAGGAACTGAAAGGGGTACTAAAAAGAACAGGCCAGCCGGTAATAGTAGGTGGAAGCATGGAAACAGGCTCTTATCTCTGCATTGGAACAAAAAAGGCGGAAGAAGAAAGCTTTGGTACTACTCTACACGGAAGTGGCAGGACAATGAGCAGAGTGGCAGCAAGAAGCGCTATAAACCCTGGGAAACTACTGGAAAGCATGAAGGCAAAGGAAATATACGTAAAAGCAAACAGCATTACTGGCTTAACGGAAGAAGGTGGATCGGCTTACAAAGACATAAACGAGGTTGTGGATTCAATGGATAAAGCCGGTATAAGCCTGAAAGTTCTCAGTTTAAGACCAATAGGAAACATAAAAGGATAATGGAAAGGTACAAACTGCTTAAAAATGAAGCCACTGCCGACATAGCATTTATAGCATACGGTAAAACACTGAATGAGCTCTTTAAAAACATAGCAATAGCTGTGTCAAATGTGATGGTTTTAAATGTTAAAAGAAAGGGGAACAGGAAAATAAGCTTTAAGCTACATTCAGAAAATCTTGATTACCTTGTAGTAGACTTCATAAACAAGATAATATTTTATAAAGATTACAAAAATATACTTATTACTGATGCCGAAGTGGAAATAGACAAAAAATTAAACCTAAAATGTAATGCCACTGGAGAAGGGCTGGAAAGACTGAAAAGCAATTTCTTAGCAGATGTAAAAGCAGCTACTCTGCATGATTTAGCAGTAAAAAATGAAAAAGGATTAATTAGATGCAAGATAGTCTTAGATGTATGAAAAAAATACTATCTGTTCACTATGATGAAATAGCATTGAAAGGAAAGCAAAGAGGTTATTTTCAAGCTCTTCTCATAAAAAACATAAAGGAAAAGATAAATAAACAAATCAAGGCAATTGAAAGTAGACTTGTTTTGGAGGATTACAGCTTAGATGACATAAAAAAGTTGAAATTAACGCCAGGGGTAGCATGGATCAGTGAAGCTTATAGAATTGACAGAGATGAAAAAGAATTGCCTTGAATTAATAGATAAAATAGTAGGAGAAAAAAAGAACGTAAACATTGATGTTAAAAGAGTTGACAAAAGATATGAGAAAACATCTTTAAAATTAAAGGAAGAACTTGCAAAAAGTTTAAAATTAAGGTTTGACAAGAACGGCAAAAAAATAAGAATAGAGATAATGAGTGATTCATTTATAGTAAATTATAACATAGAAAAAGGCATTGGGGGTTTGCCTGTAGGCAGTTCCGGAAGACTGCTGTCATTGTTCTCGGGAGGCATAGATTCAGCTATAGCGCCATTGGAAATGATGAAAAGGGGGGCAAAAGTTGATCTGTTGCACGTTTATGCGTTGAACTCTCCAGATTTTGCCCTTCAAAGCAAAATAAAAACAATAGCAGAGAAATTAAGCGGAATAGAATCAGGTTTGACACTTTACCTTGTGCCATTCCATTATTTTAGCATTGCCGCATTAAAAATAGATAAACGGTATGAACTTGTACTTTTCAAAAGGTTCTTGCTGAGATTAGCGGAGGAAATAAGCAAGGAAAAAGGGTATCTAGCGATAATAACGGGGGATGCGCTTTCTCAAGTTGCATCTCAAACAATAGAGAATATAAATGCTATAAGCTTTGGCATTCAATCGCCGGTTTTCAGGCCGTTTATAGGTTATAACAAGGGGGAGATAATAGAGAAATCGATAAGATATGGATTTTACGACATTTCAATAGAGGAGTACAAGGACTGCTGCTCAATAGTATCAAACAATCCCGCTACCAAATCAAATCCGGAAACAATTAAAAGATTAGAAAGCAATATAGAAATGGAGAAAATAATAAAAGATAGCTTAAAGGAGCTAAAAACAGTCAAATTTTAGAGCGTATTGTATTCAGTCTTGAATAGTCATATATAAACAATTGGGCGTATCCGCCATATCTTCCAAAATAATCGATCATTGCCTTTCTTTTATCTTTATAGCTCTTTGCCTTCCCAAGTATGTTGCTGTAATAAAACGACAATGTACGCAAAATCCACACATCCATAGGAAAGGCAGAAAGGTTGTGCATACCGTAAAGAAGTATGCAATCCAGCACCTTCTCTCCTATGCCATTTATACTGATTAAATTTTTCCTGATTTCCTCTTCTGTAAAACTTTCATCTACCTCATTCTTATAGAAGTACTCTGCTGCCGAAAATACGAATTTAGTTCTGAATCCCAGATTGAATTGTTTTAGTTCATCGTATCCTTTTTCATATATTTTTTCAAAGGACGGAAAACTTTTTAGTATCTTGCCATTTATTTCCCCTTCTGCTCCATAATAATTAGACATTGCCTTTATTCTTCTTAAAATTAGATTAATATTGGACTGGATTGAAAGAATAAAGCCCAAAGTTGCCGGCCATATACCGCTCTTTACCACACGCAAAGAACCAGAGTATCTTATAGCTTTGTCTATGAAGTCATCTTTATCCACTTCCGCCTTTATCTCATTTATGGGGTCATTAAGTCCTAGAAGCTCTTTTACATTACTTTCATCTAAACCGTAGTAAATCAATTCATTACCCTCTTGCCTTATCTCCAAGGGTTTATCAACAAATGAATACCATCTGTTATCTTCCTTAAAAAAAGTAAACAACTGTCCGGAATTAAGAGTTCTATCCAGTGAAAAATCAGTTACTTTTATTACCATGATAGCTATAATTTAAAGTAAAATACTTATATTTAACAATGAATTTATAGTTAAATCAATGCTGGGTTGGCTGAGCGGTTAAAGCGCTGGCCTTGAGAGCCAGTTGGGATTTTCCCTTCGTAGGTTCGAATCCTGCACCCAGCGATTATTTAGCATTCCGCCCCATTTCCAGTCGGAGCATTATTAATAGGGCAGATGTTGTAATAACCTTTACCTACAGTAATATTTTTATAACTGTTATTTATAATGTATATAACTTCCATTTGATAAGGATAAGCATAAGGAGTAGTAGAATACATATATTCCCCATTTGGACTAAATGCTAATTGTTTAGTATAAGGTATGGGAATAGTAGCAACAACTGAGTTTGTTGATAGAGAAACAACCGATACTCCTTTGGTATTGCCATTTGTTACATATAGATACTTGCCATTACGAGTTATAGCAAGCCCTCTAGGCGATGAACTATAGGGGGTAGCTATATTACCAATTAATTTGTTATTTAAACTGTTGATTATGCTTACACTTCCATTTCCAGAATTTGAGACATAAACTAAGCCATTAGAAGCAATTGCTATTCCAGTTGGATAATAAAATCCACTTATATTTTTTATTATTGTATTTGTACTTGTTGATATAACTGATGTTTTATTGCTTCCTTGATCAGCTACATAAACATAATTACCATTAGGAGTAACAGAAATGCCTATTGGGTTATCTCCAACCGGTATTGTTTTAATTATTTCGTTAGTAGAGGTGGATATCACTTCCACGGTATTTGTATTTCTACAGCTGGATACATAGACATACTCTCCATTAGGAGTAATTGTTATAGCGCATGGTGTTGGCATACTTATATTTTTAACTATTTTATTAGTTGATGCAGATATAACTGCAGTCTTATTAGCCCCGTTGTCTTCTACAACATAAGCGTATTCTCCATTTGGAGTCAAAGAAATTCCACTGCTTCCATAATCACTGCTAGTTAAAGTTATGTTCCTTCCTAATGAAAAATTATAAGGATAAAAAATAGTAGCATTTTCTGCTCCTTGATCTGCAATATAAAATGGCGTTGAGTTTGATATAAAATCTACTTCTAAATTATAGTTTACTGGCAGATTTGAACCCGATGAATAGATAGGATAATATGTTACGCCGGCGTATACAACTGGGTATAATCTAAACGCATTGCTTTGCATCGATTCAAAGGAAATATTAGAAGAAGCAACACCAGTTTTATTTACTCCTTCGTAATTTACAGTAAAAGTTGAACCAGAAGGTAATCCAAACGCAGAAAAGGTTATGGGTATTGGACTTGATGCTGTCCCTGCTATTGTACCCGTAGTATTTGTAATTACATTACCAGCAGTAGTTGAATAACTGTATTCAAGGTTTGTTGATAAGGAGTATTTGGTACCTGCTGAAGTACAAGAAATAGAAGGAACTAGTATAGTTGCTGATTTGCCAGAGGTCAAACTTATTGTGTACGGAAGCGAATACTCTACTGAACTAGTATTAGTTCCCGTTGCCGAGGTTATAAATAACTTGTTTATATTTAATGAGGATGCTCCATTTGGAATAGGCCCAGCTATTATTGAGAAATCTATCCCTAAAGGAGTACATAAAGAAGAAGAAATTTTGAAAGGTGAAAATCCAGTACTTGTAAAAGTAACACTAGAACTAGGATTGAAAATACCCATTGAATACAGGATAACTGCGACTATGACTATAATTAGGATTGCCCAGCCATAGGTCATCATGTATTCTAGAGCTGACTGGGATCTTTTTGATTTTATTGAGAACGGATTATTATTACTCAGATTTCTTGATATTGCTTTAAAGGGCATATTACCTTATATAAAAAGGAGAATATAAATATTTTATCTTTAGAATAGATTACTTTTCGTTTTAATAATTACATTAAGAAAAATTACAAATTTAGAGAGAATGTAAGCAATTTTAATTAGATATAAAATATGCATGATTTGTCTACTTTGTCTTCATTAAATTTAACTCGGTCTTTTATTAATTTTTTCCTTTTAACCTTTAAAGTACTGGAATCGTTTCTGTTTCTTATAGTATAACCTCCTAAACTTCCATCTGACCTTACGACCTTATAGCAGGGGAATTTCTCTGGGTGTTTATTCCTGCTTAGTATCCTGCCGACTTCTCTTGCAGATATCCCAAGTTTTTCGGCTATACTGCCGTAGGTAGTAACTTTCCCATTCGGTATTTTTGTCAATAAAAAGTAAACATTATCTTCTTTCGTTTTCATCTTTCCAGCCTATCTCCTCAATTATATCATTTACTTCTTTTATTTTTTGGTACTTCAACGACAAAAACCAGTTATTTATGTTATTTATGTCCCTAATTAAAAAATTCATGGTTGAGGAAGAAAATTTTAATGCCTGCGAGAAGTCTATGATAAATGGTTCCCCCTTGTAGTCTAATATATTGTATGGGCTTAAGTCTCCATGTACCATTCCATTTTTTGCCATAATAGTTATAAAACTTGTTATCAAATTATACCATTTTTCTACATCAAAATCCTTATCCTTTACAGCAGTTTTAGAAGGATTGTCTTCTGTGCCTAAAAACTGCATAACTATTATATTTTCATAGCAGCGAATAGGCTCAGGGGTATTTATACCAAGGTTATAGGCCTTTGAAAGAAAATTGTATTCGAATTTTGCCCAGTCATTTATCTGTTTTATGAAACCGCCGCTTTTCCTACCCCTCAAACGTATATAAGAAGGGATACTTTTGAATGCGTTTATATTATGTCTGTGTATCTTGACTGCAACTAACCTATCGTGGAAATCCTTGCTATAGAAAACATAGGATTCTTTACCGGTTCCTATTGGCCCGAGAAGATTGCTTATGTAACCATCTCCTTGTAATTTATTTACATTTCTTAGTGTTTCCTCATCAAAGACATGCGAGAAAACCTTACTTTTTGTCATGCTTTATTTTTAGGGATTTCTTTATTGTATTAAGTAGCTTTTTCTTCTGAGCGTTGTCAATCATCGCATGTTCTATTACGTCTGTTATTGAATCTGCAGGCGTTATTTTTACAACCTTAGGATCGGACAAAACCAAATCGTCTACATTGGAAGCAGGGATTATAACCTCTTTGATTCCTGCATTTATGGCTGCTTCGACCTTTGCTGACACGCCCCCAACAGGAAGAACCTCGCCCCATATTGACAATGAACCCGTCATTGCCACAGACTGCTTTATGGGAATATTCGTAAGTGCAGACAATATACTAACTGCAACGCTTACACTTGCACTGTCTCCTTCAACGCCTGAATAAGCCTGTAAAAACTGTATATGAATATCATAATCCGTTAAAGGCTTGTTTGCATACAGCTTAACGATTGCAGATACATTCTTTACTGCTTCCTGCGCTATCTCTCCTAGTTTTCCTGTAGCTATTATTTCTCCGGATCCTTTTCTCATGCTTTTGGTAACTATTGCCTCGATTGGCAGCATTAAACCTGAATCCGAATTCTCTATTACAGCCAAGCCATTTACCCTGCCTACCCTAGAGCCGCTTACTTGTATAACATCATAGTCCTTCTTTTCCTTTATGTATCTTGCAGCTATCTGCTGCTCGAATGAACCTGCGTAGTTCTTTGCTTTTAATACGTCATCTCTATTTACAATTGAATGCTTGTTTTCTACGGCGATATCTCCTGCTACCCTTATTATTCCACCCAATTCTCTTAGCTTTAGAGTCAAAGATTCCTTTCTGTTTGATTTTCTTCTGGCTTCGTTTAGTATTTCAACCACTGCATCCCTTGAAAAAGGAGGTATTTTAGTGTCCTTGCTAATCTCCTGTGCAACGAACCTTGCTATTTTATCTCTATTTTCGATAGTATCAGGCATTGTCTCATTCATGTAAATCTCGTAACCATAACCTCTTATTCTGGAACGTAAAGCTGGACTCATCTCGCTTAGTGTATTTGGATTACCTGCTCCAACGAGTATGAAATCGCATGGAACTGGGTTAGTTTTCACCATGGCTCCTGCACTTCTTTCACTTCTTCCAGTAATGCTTAATTTCTTTTCCTGCATTGCAGTAAGCAGTTGTATCTGTGTTTCAGGTGAAAGATTTGCTATTTCATCTATGAAAAGAACTCCGCCGTTAGCTTTGTGTATGTCTCCAAGAACTACTCTTTCGTGTGCAGGTGTACCTAAACCTCCAGATTGAAAGGGATCGTGCTGAACGTCTCCAAGCAATGCGCCTTCCTTTGCACCTGTTGCGTCTATGAAAGGTGCGTACTTTGCACTTGAATTATCTAGAAGGAGCTTGGGTGCAGGCACATTGGCCTTTAAAGATGTTCTACCCAGTCTATACATCAAAAGAACAAATAGAAAACCTATAAGCATTGTTATTATGAACAATGTACCGGAGATTTGATTTGCCGCTGCAAGTATTGGATTTCTTTGATTGGAAACTAAAATACTGACTATATATGTAGCTATAAAGAAAGCAACTATGAAACCTAGAAAGACTATCATATTGTTGCCGCCGCCCAATGCAGACATGTTTCTGGCTTTTGCCTGATTGACTATTCGTTTACCCTCACCAGCAGGAACAGTCTTTATAGTAGGCTCGTTTTCGTCCTTTGGATTAGGAAATGCAAGTATGTCTACCAGTTTTTCAGCTGGCAATAGCTGTGATAAAGCCTGCCCCAACATACTTTTACCTGTACCTGGCGCTCCGACTAAAAGAACATTTCTTCGTTGTATCGCTGCCTTCTTTATTATTTCGACAGCTGCCTCTTGCCCAATCACCTGATCTACTATCTTTGGAGGTATCTTTATGTCATCCGTAGTCTTAAAAGAGATGCTGAAGTTATTATCCATAAACAATATTACTTTTTACTAAAACTTAAAGTTAAGCTTTTCCTAATTTAAAAGCTTATTCTGCCTCTGAAGTTTCAGGCTCAGACTGCGAAGTCACTATGTTTGATATTATGAATATGTCTCCTATTGCTCTTACTAGACTGTGCTGTATTATTGCACCCTTTGCTCCTTTTATCATTTTCGACAAGTTAGAGGATGAACTGGCCCTTATTCTCCAGCTTACTATCCTATTGTCCTGGAGTATTGCTTCCTCTATCTCACCAAAATAAGTTCCGTTGTCAGTGTATACCTTTAAACCGTAAGTCGAACCTACGCTTTTTAATTTTAAAGCCATAATTTAAGTTAGTGTTTTTTAGCTTAAATAGTTTTAAACGATGAAAAGCTTTTTAAACGAATATCTTAAAGTCCGTTGCAAATAATTTGTCTTTTAACAGTATTATCGGATTTAAGTCTATATCTTTTACACTGCTGTTTGCAGTCATAAATTTATCCAATTTAAAGAGATACCCTATTAATTCGTTGAAAACGTTTTCACTTGCAAATTCACTTATTACCCTGCCTATCTTTGAAGCTTTTAATTCGTCTATATCTTGATCTGAAATCGGTGATAAAAGGAAGGTGGTTTCATTGAGTTCATTAGCGAATATTCCACCTAAGCCTACTGCAATCATTGGACCGAACTGTGGATCCCTGTGAGCACCTACCAATATCTCCATTTTGTCCTCTCCGAACTTGCTTACATCCTCATAAATGCCAAATGCCGCTTTATTTATCTTCTGCTCCTTAACTATCTTTGAAAGTTTCATGAATGAATCCTCAAGTCCCTTCTTGTCTTTTATGCCCACTATAACAGCACCTACTTTGTTTTTGTGCGCTAGAAAATTGGATTCTATCTTTAAAACGCATGGATAGCCTATTTTTCCCACGTTTTTCTCCAGATCTTTATAGGAAGTAAACTTTACTCCCTCTGCGCTTTTTATCCCGATTGAATCAAAGATCTTCTTTGCATCCATTCCAAAAACATCAGTCTTTAGTTTAAGGTCTCTGTATTTTCCTTTTTCCTTGCTTATCATCTTAAAGGTCTGCGCCCTATGTGAATAATACGTAAACAGCCCTTTTATCATGAACACTGCCTCATTTGGATACTCATAGATAGGCATGTTCCTCTCGAGAAGGAACCTTCTAGCTTTTTCAACTCTTGCCCCGCCTAAGAAAACAGATAAAAATGGCACAAGCGGATGCCTCAGGTGTGTTTCATATATCTGTTTTGCTGTTTCTAGTGGCTGAGACATTTCTTGTGGAGAAAATAGTATTATTATTGGCTTGTTCATCTGTACCAGTATCTCCAAAGTATCTCTATACCTTTCAGGGGTTGCATCACCAACCATGTCAACAGGATTATGTATGTTTGCCTCTTTCGGAAGAGCCTTAGCTAGCTCATTCAAAAGCTTGTCATTGAACTTTGCAAGCTTCAATCCACTGCTAGAGATATGATCTGTTGTGACTACTCCTGCCCCGCCTGCATTCGTTGCTATTATAACTTCGTCTGAATTTACCTTTATGTTTGGAGCGTCTCTCATAAAATTGAATAAATCATCTATATTTTCTACGGAGATGGCACCTATCCTATTGAAAGCGAGCTCATATGCTTTATAGTCTCCGGCCATAGAGCCTGTATGAGAAGAAACTGCTGTACTTGTAGACTTGAACTTTCCTCCTTTTAATATCAATAATGGTTTTTCTTGCGAGAATGACTGGCCGGCCTTTAGGAATTCTTTTCCATTGTTTAATCCTTCGAGGTAAAGAGCAAGAACCTTTGTCTTTTCATCAGTTTTGAAGCTCTCTATTATATCTGCCTCACTTATGTCAGTTGCGTTGCCTATGCTTATTATCTTACTGAAACCAATGTTGTTTGTAGATGCGTCATCCACTACTGCACTTAATAATGCCCCGCTTTGCGATATGAACCCAGCATGGCCCTTTATTACCTTTGAGTTTGGATCCAGAAATGTAGCATTGAAGTTAGGATCTGTGTTTATTATTCCTAAACAGTTTGGACCGATTATCCTTATCTTTGCCTTTGAGAGGAATTTCTTTATGTCTTCCTCTCTTTTTGTGCCTTCACCGCCTATTTCATTGAAACCAGCACTGAGTATTACCGCCAAGGGTATCTTTGCTTTTTCGCACTCTTTTAAGATCCCTAAAACCATCTCTGCAGGAATTGCAATAACTGCTATGTCTATCTTTTCCTTTACGTTCACTACTGATTTGTAAGCCTTCAGTCCTTGCAATTCATCAACAAATGGATTTATTGGGAAGATTTTCCCACGAAATGTTATTATCAAATTTTTCAGAACGGCACTGCCTACTTTATTGGGGTCCCTTGATGCGCCGATCACTGCTATGCTCTCGGGCTCAAAAAACCTTTTAATATCCATATTATACTAAGTAGATCATAAAATTTAAACGCTTATAAATGCCAGATTTTACTTATTAATAACCATTATCAAATAGTTATTTCTTCCCAATACACTTCCTTGTCTTCAACTGCCTTTTTAACGGCTTCTTCATTTCCATTTAATTTTGCGTTACCTGTCTTTATTTCTATGAATTTTATCTTTACTTTTCCAGTTTCGCTTAAATTTGAAAGGCCCTCGAATTTTATATAGTCTATTGGATTACCCAGAAATCTTAGATCTGACAGATTTCCTTCTTTTTCATATAAAACGGGGTAAAGTTGCTCGCTTATCTTTCCTTTCAATATTGGCCTTTGCATATTAACCGTCTTTTCGAGCGCTTTCTGCATCTCATACTTCTCCCACTGCTCTATTTTCTTCTTAAGAAGGTATTTGAGTACAAAGAAAGAAGCAATGGAAATTATTATTAAGCCTGTTACCAATCCCCAAAAGAACGCATATTCCATGTAAATTAATGCAATTCAAAGAATAAAAATGTGGAATTAAATTGTTTTAATTTATTATTCGTTATATTATAAAACCATTGATTCTTGGAGAGGGGGTACAAAATTACTCAAATAGATTTTCCTAAAATTTTTTATATTTCTTTAGTAAACCTAAATCCCAATATATAAAGTATTTATCTTTTATTCCTATAGTTATTGTATGGGCCTAACGCATAAATCACAATCCGCATTAGAGTACATGATGACTTATGGTTGGGCAATACTGATCATAGTCATCGTAGCTGTAATCCTATACTCTATGGGTATTTTTAACCCTTCAAGTAGTGTAACAACCACAAGCAGCGGTTTTGCACCATTTATTATTTCCTCCGCAGTTTGTAATAATTTTGGTCTAATTGCCTCAGTAGAATCTGGCGCTTTTCCAAATAACGCATTGTATGTCGATTTGGATGGATTTTACATAGTTTCTGCCTCGGGTGTTAACGCTCAGTACAGTAAATTGTATAATGTAACTCCTGCTGTTCACAGTATAAAATTAAAACCGGACAGCTCCGTAAAAATAATAATACCTGGCATCAGCTGTAACACCAGTAAAACTTTTTCTATCTCAGCAAAATTACAGTATTACTATTCAAGCCCAGCAGGTACTGCCTATTCCAATGCTACCGGCACCATAACTGGACAAGTTTCTAGTGCAAATTTTATAAACTTTGTTAGAGAGCCACCAAACAGCTTATATGGCGATTACCACGGTGGTTTCATTCTTTTAGACAACAACTCTCAGTTATTTAACAAAAAGAAAGGTTTTACAATTGCCATCTGGTTTAAAGATAAAACACTAGACCTTTCAAACCAAGGCTGTAATGATTTTGGATTGGTAGCAAAGAATGGCGCAGGCTACGATAATGAAAGTTACTTCGTTGATTTAGGAACTTCTTGTTCTGTTTCAGGTGATTTCGCTATAAGATCATTCATAGTCAATTCTACTAATGATGAAGAGGTATGGACGCCGGGTGGAAATGCTGTTAAGCCAAGCTATCTTTATAATAAATGGTTTTTATATGTTTTTACATATAATGCCTCAAGGGAAAATGAAAGTATATACTTGGATGGAAAGTTTAACATTTCACAGAGAGTCTCAGGTACTTTATATACTTCTATAGCGCCACTGGACATAGGCGCTAGGGGAGTAGTCTATAGTGGCAATACTCCGGAATTTGGCTATAGGATATTCAATGGAACTTTAGCCAATATGCAATTTTATAATGTTTCCTTAAATTCCTCTCAGATTATGCAAATTTATGATGAAGGGATATATGGCAGACCTGTAAATTATAATGATCTTATGGGATGGTGGCCACTTTATGGAGATGCCCTTGATTACAGCGGATATGGAACAGATGGTATACCGATAAATATGTCAATTTAGATTTATCAAAGTTTGTCGGGGATGGGATTTGAACCCATGACCTCCGCCTCATGAGGGCGGCGTACTACCGCTGTACTACCCCGACTATTTTGATATTTCAAAATTTATCATACACAGATAATATAATAATTTTACCTCTTATAGCCAATATCTCTCAAAAGATCACGTCTTTTCTTTTTGTCTTTCTCTTTTTCTATACCTAAAGGCTTTTTGCCGTCTATAACGCCTACTATTGCTCTACCTTCATTGCCATCATCATATATCAAAACTTTTAAAGGATTTGCAGTGGCTGCATAAATATTTACAACTTCCATTACCTGTTTAATCCTATTCAAAACGTTTATTGGATATGCATTTTTCAACAAAACCACAAAAGAATGCCCGGCGCCTATCTTTTCAGCGAATTCAATGCTTTTCTTTATAAGCTCCTCATCATTGCCATCGCTTCTTATTAACCTGTCACCGGATGCCTCATTAAATGCCAATCCGAACTTTATTCCAGGAAAAGAGGTTATTAAAGCTTCATAAACGTCCTCTACTGTTTTAATGAAATGTGACTGCCCAACTATAATATTCAATCCATTAAAATCCAGGTTTACTTCTTCTATATCCTTATTCATAACCTAGAAAACCTTACTAGATATATAAATTTATTCAATTTCAATATCAGTTTACAGGATGTATGGAAACTGTTTTAAGCATTTCTGAAAAAGCATCCACGGCTGGACCAGTTAACGTATAATTTGACGAAAAAAGAACAAATGAGTATAAAATATTATTGTTAACTGTAAATGCAAAATATGTCGTATTGATAAAACTGCTATTCAATATTTCTATCTCATTACCATTAAACCCGCCTATTGTAATATTTTTTAATGTGTAATTTACTTTGCTATTTGACTGCATAATATTTGAGATTAACTGACTCCTAGTCTGCGATAAACTGAGATTGGTTGAATTTACAAAAAACTGCACATATACTGGCCTAGAAAGCTCGAAAGGATTGGATTGATTGGTTATAGTAGGTATAAATATTAGATTGTTATATGCATTCCCTAAAAATTCACTGCTTTGATTCCAAGGTGAGAAAAAGCTTGTAAATGTGAAATTTATGTCCTTGCTTACATAACTGTCATTGCTTATGCTGTAGTTAATTGGATATAGTTGAGTAGTTGAAGGTTTGGAAGGAACTGTTGAAACTTGCTTTTGAACGCTTAATCTAAAGAACCCAAAATAAAGAACTAATGCTGCAATTATCAATACAACGCCAATATACAAGTATAATGTCCTTTTAATCATAAACAATATACAAAATCTAAAAATAAAACCTTTTAAATTGCCTTTATTATCTAACTAGTACAAGGAGGAGCTGCTGTTACGCTTACATGGACGGCTGCTTTAATTACATTTATTATCTAACTATCACAAGCGTAATTAGTTTCCTTGCCTGAAAAATATGAGAAGTGGATAGTTTCAGTTTGTCCTGCCGAAATTTTACCACTAGAAGGAGAAGGGGAATAGCCATCTTCATAATAATGATTACCACTACAGTAATAGTTGGTAACCACATCTTCTACGGCAAATGAAACTGGTGTTGAATGCGAGCTTTCTGAAACAGAACCAGAATAAGACTTAAAGTGGCTGCCTGCCAATATGCCTGACCAACCTTTTGAAGATAATATCTTATATGGCAGGCCGGACTCATCTAAATAGAAATGATACGTTGGTGGCGGGGGAACGTAATTTGAAATTGTTAATACCTCTTCCACGGTACTAGTACCATCCTTAACATTAAATGGAACCGTTGTAGAACCTCCCGGCCAGGAAAGCGAGTATTCTGAACTTGCGAACGGCTCTGATGGTGGCATACTCAAAAAGCCAGTCGTGTTTGAAACGGAAGTTGCACCCTCTGAATGGCATATTCCAAATACAAATTCTCCTGTGGAAGGAGAAAATGAATTCACTGAACAGCCTGAGGTACTGGAGTAACTCTTCAAAGTACTAAGAGAATAACCTTCTAGACCTACTGCTGTTGCATAGGAGTAAGCTGTGCCTGCATACGTAAGTGTTATAGTGTCGTTTCCAGACTGCGATGCAGTTGTGCTCCATGCGTAATACTCTGGGCTTGTAGAAGTATTGGACTGAACAACAGAAAATGAATCGCCGAATGAATCGCTTATACGTGCATTTTCCGTATTTATTGTATCTGCCACTAAGATTGTTTCTCCTTTAGTAAGATTTCTGAGTGTAATTTTAAGTTCGCTGGCTTCGCTGGTACCTCCACTTACAAATGTAAATGTCTGTATGCAGCTCTTAGTGAATACTATATTTGTCTGTGAAGATCCTGCGCTAACTGAACCTGAAGATGGATTTGGAGAATATGTACAACTTCCAACATCCTGCTCATTTATATTGTATATGGCAGAGGATATACTGCTTGTATTGAAATTATATGTGCCAGACGGAACTAAAAAGGAGATTTTATTCGAAGTTGAAGAGTTGGTTATCCCATCATAAGTCAAGGACCATTTCATCCCAGAAGGAAGGCCACTTTCAGCAAAGGTATGCACACATTTAGAAGTATTTGTAAATGTTATTGACTGGTTCGTTCCCGCAATAAGATAGCCTGAAGATGGATTTGGTTCGAATACGCTTGTACATGTTGCAGAAGCTGTTTTTATTTTTGAAACTGTGTAGGAGAAATTCCCGCCAAATCCTCCTGGATTGGTTGTTATGAACTCTATATTTGAAGACTGTAGGTGAGGGAAATTAAATTTATCTACAACATGAGAACTTTCAGTTATCCCATCATAAGTAACATTCCAAGGTATTCCTCTAGGTAGACCAGTTTGTTTGAAGTAGGTAAAGCAGGTGGTATTTCCTGTGAATTTTATAGATGTTGTTATTCCTGCAGTAGCCTGTCCATTGCTAGGCGAGGGAGTATAAGTTGTGTAGCAATCTGTTGTTGATGAATAATTTGAAAGCGTTGGAACAGTAAATGAATGTGTACCAACTGAATAGAAGTATATCTCATTTGAGGATGAGTTTCTTACTACCCCGTTATAATTTACACTCCATTTATAATTTACTGGCAACCCGTTTTCTATGAATATAGTCTTTACTGGCTTATTCAATGTTAATACTGAACCTGTGGAATAGTTTATTTGATAAACGGGAGTAGGAACAACCTGATAGCTTTTTGGTGCTATTAGCAAAGAGTAACTTACATTCCAGATTGTAGGAAGGTTATATGCAAGGTAATACTGGGAGCTTATTGTGTAAGTCTTATTACCCGGAGTCTGATAAAGACAATTTACTATGTAACCATATAGCTGATTATTTATCGGATCGCATTGCTGGTCAGAGGTTATATTAAAGCTCCATTTCCCGCCGCTGTAAGTTGAAGTGAAAACTCTGCTATTGCCATTTGAACAAGCACTGTTCAGATTAACTGCATCTCCAACACTGTCAAATACAGAAACGGAAGGCTGTGCTTCGTTTGTAGAGTTGCCTATGCTGTAGAATTGCAGCGAATGCAAACCTTCATTTAGACTTCCTAATGATAGGAAAACTCCCTCTTTGTAACTTGCAGGAAGAGTTTTGCCGGAGCAAAGCATTCCTTCTCCTAACCTAAAAATACCGTCCCCGATCACGTTATAAGGTGGGGCGCAATTGCCAGATGTTCCTCCAGTAAACAGACTCAAAGCATAATCCAAGATACTACCATTAATAAAGCCCGGTATCCCACTTACTCCTAATGAAGGGTTCTGTAACATTAAGATATTGAGCATGTCATAGGAATAAGTCGCAGAAATTGATAGTGCTTTGCTCGGTAAATTGGATTCTAACAAGGAAGTTGGCAATATGTCAGTAAGTATGTTATTAGCTCCTTCTATCTGAGATTCCGATAATCCAGTAAGATAAGCGTCCTTTACTGAATTTTGCTGTTTGTTATTTGGAATTGAGATATTTAAGGGATATTCATTTCCGATTACGCCTATTCCTATACCTAAACTGCTTGAACCAATATATTGAAGTGCATATGAAGAGGTTGTTGAATTTATTACCGGGTTATGGTAAGCAATACAATTATCCTGTACAGTAGGCTGCAGGTATCCTGCTTTGTTAAATGGATTGCAGCTGGTTGCCTGTCCTCCTGTTCCATTTCCATTTACTGTAGTTGTTTTAATTGTTGTGTTTATCAAAGTAGTATTTGTGTAAGCACAGTTATTGTTGGAGCTGATTGAGAGAGCTACTTGCGACAAAGATGTTTTTTGACTGCAAGCTGTTATAGTGCCGGTATAACCGCTCTGGCAGGAGTAAAATTCCTGGAAACTGTCTTTACTTTCATTTTCTAATTTTATTGTAGGATTTGCAGTTACAAATGTGTCCCTGCCTGCTTCACATCCCCCCACTTCTGCGATGCCAGCAGGGTTTGTTGTAGAAACCGGGTTCACAGTTCCTGCCGTAGAGTAAGGTTCCCAACTCCAACCATTTAGTACGTTATTCTCTATAACATTTGTCTCATTTCCACAGATGTAATCTGATATCAATCCAGTTTTTTCAGATTGGGATCCATTTAGATTAAGATCACTGATAGTCGTTATAGAAGTAGATACTTTAAATGAGCTACTGGAAACGGCTGAACACCTTGCGGTTATATTATATGCGGTGGAATTTATTTTGTTGTAAGAAACGTTTGCTGAGCACAGCCCTGAATTTTGATTGCTAGGGTAGCTGCATGAGGATAACTGGAATTTTGAAGTGTTTGAGGCGTTTACTCTGCAATCAAAAGAAGGTGAAAATGTTGAGGTGGGCGCTTCTGTTGAATTTAATATTATTTTTGAGACAGAAACGCTGAGTGCAGAAGCAGATTTAGAAGCAAGATAATAGTTAATTGCCCCATCGGTTGGAGCACAGCTATATGATATACCATTATTGGAAGTACCTACAAAGCAACCGCCTCCGAATGAAAGGTTTCCATTTTTACCTGTAGGGATTGCTTCAATGCTGTCATAAGAGCCATTCGAAGGTATTACTGGCACTGGCTTTGTACATGCGCTGTAACTTAATATAGTTCTGTTAATTGAGCAACTGCCTATGAAAACCCCGCCGGAGGGGCTGTAAAGCATCTCCAATCCAGAATTTGTTGCAGAATGATTTATGGTATAATTCTCTGCAGAATTCGAAGGATTGTATGATTCTTGTTTTCCATCCAAATAAAAGAGTGGTGAGTTTGAAATAGTGAGATTTGACGGAACTAAGCAAGATTCATACAAGGTGCCCTTTCCATTTGTGTAATTACCTGGTTGATAAGCAAACCCGACCGATGAAGTAGAGTTCATATTATTAACTGAGCTAGGTGAGGATTGGTTAGTAAATGAAGGCGTACCGCCATAAATACAGTAAAGCTCTTCTGGGTGTACGTTATATGTATTAGAGGAGAAGGAGATGTTTATTGCACTTATTTTATTATCACTTAAGCCAATAAGATTAGATGATATATAAGTATAATTTATGCATTTAGTCAAGATGTTATCAAGAGTTGTCACATTGTAATATACTGGATTTAATGTGCTGACGTTTACATTGCTGTACGAGTTGTAACCTACCTTTATTGCTGGAGGAACATAAAACACATTACGGTTACTATCCTCAAGATATGAGAAATTTGAAATCAATTCATTCTGTACTTTGAAATTTATTGGAGAACCCTGAGCAAATATTGAATCTGTGATTATCGGAGAATTGCTATAAAAGCAGTAGGTGCTTGTTATTGATTGGGAAGGAGTTGCAGTCTGGTATATCTTGTTATTAGCGTAATTTATGTTTCCAAATCCAGTTTCAGGAAATTCGACAGTTTGTGAAGATGAGTAGCTTACGGCAAAGCAATCCTCAACTGGCCCGGATATAGTTTGATAAATTGTAGCAGAGGAGGTGGAGACATTGTTGAATAATAAGTTGCCTAATGTTTTACCGCCAACCGTAAATGAATCTATGCATGGCCCAAACCCAGATTGACAGTTGCTTATAAGGTTTGCATTGAATAGATTTGTAGACAAATGAACAGTATATTGCGTGCTGTTGTAGTTTACCCAATTTGAACTGTAAGGAATTGAGGGAGAATTACTTTCAAACACAGAATACTTACCTAAGCTGTTCCCCACAAATGCATAATAACAGGACTGTGAATTAGATGAGATTACTTGATACGGAACCTCGGCATAAGGATACGGACTCTGGGTTATAACTCTTATATTATTACACCCTCCAAAATTATTCGAAAGAATGAACTGAATAGGCTCGTTACCGATCCCAGTGTTTGGGATTGTAAGATTATACTCTGCAATTGGAGAATCTGATATAGCAGATGGATTCATGAATAAAAACTTCTTAGAGTTTGTATTGTAATTTGCAGGTGAGATAAATGCGGCTTCGGGAATTAAACTTCCATTATTATTGTAATCAAAGGTTATTAATGCCTCTGATAGATTACAGCCAGGATTATATTGGAATATTCCATTATAGATAGTCTTGTTGGTTATTGTGTTACAATTGTTGCCGTTTGTTAAGTGAGGGATTATACTAAAGTCCTGTGCATTTACTGGAACCCCATTTAAACTAATGTTTAAAAGTCCTTTTCCGCTGTTTCCACTTATATTTTGTATTGACAACCCTGATTGAATGTCGCCGCTTCCCAAATAGGCATTGTTTGACCGATTAATAAACACTGCCCTCAGATATGTAAAATCGCTGCTTAAATTGCACATCATTGTGCCATTTGGCAGGAAATACTCTCCATTCCCCATAGGAACAACCCCTAAATTACCGGTATGATTATAGTCATTTACTACATTGCAATTAAATGGAGTCCCATTTATATTATAAAGATACAGTATTGAATTGTAAAGCTGCCTGCTCAACGGGATAACTGAGAAAACCAAAGCAATCCCATTTTTAACTGTCGTGTTTATCGGCAATTTTACCATAAACAACCCATTGGTGGATGGCTTTGACAAAGTCTCGTTGCCCGCCATAAGAACAGTTCCATCAGAAGTCTCATTCGACATGTTTAAATTAGAATTATTGTACATATCAACGAAGAATGGCCCATACTTAGAAGAGATATTTATGTATGAATTATTTATAACGGCATTGTCTAAACAAGATGAAAGTGAAGAACCAGATTCAAATGTGGCGTTAACAGATGTGGATTCGCTAACAGAACATTGAAGAGAACCCTTACTAACCAGAGAAAATGTAAATGACTTGTTAGAAAAAGTTGAATAATTTACTAGAGTATCGGTTCCTACTATCCTTAATATCGATGGGTCGCTGACTATAGAATTTGAAAATATGTTAAATGGGAGAGAGCTATTTGGAAGAGGGACTGGGAAAGAGGACACTGTTGAATTAAGAGAGCTGTAAAGGTCTGAAACGCTGTTAAATACACTACTTTCGCTTCCGCTTCCGAAATATGTAAATGCTTCATAGTTGAAAATACCAGATGTCTGATTAAGAGTAGGTTTTTCTAACTGAAATGATGAAAGAGCCGGAGAATAATGCGGAAGATTATTGTAATTTAATGCTACCTGATCGGAATAAGGCATGAATAGAATACCAGTCCAGCTTGTTATTAACACATTGCTAGCCTGTTTTGCATTCCCGTAATACAAGCTATTTGACAAAGCATAATTCAAATTGGAAGGAGAAACTATCTGTTTGGACCAGAAAACTCCAAAATCCTGCACGTTATCTGGTGAAGCAAAACAGGATATTGAAGAACCCTTAAGCTGGTTAAGGCCTAATTTGTAATTACCACTACCGTTTGTAACAGAAACGGATGGATTCACTGTTACATTTAATACATTTGAAGTAGAATTAACGGAATTCACGTCAATCGACAGATTGTCAGTGTATATCCCTACTCCCTTAATTGGAGAATTTGAAAGGTCAAAATTATAGCTTACTATATACTGCCAGATTGGAGATACTGCCCCACTTCCATTGGTTATTATCTCATTGTTATGAGTCTCAGAGACATTCTCAGTAGAAGATGAAACTAAAGGATTTACTTGTGTAGGTATGTTACTTGCCAATGAATTGCTAGGAGAGCTTGAGCCGTCCCAAGTAACATTGAAAGTGTTGCCAAAGAAAACACTTAGATTGTATTTTCCAGATAATAAGGCCTCAAAAAGAGACATCGGAACTTGTAAAGTAAATGTTGCCGTACCATTTGGCTGAATTACTGGGACATTTGAACTGCCAGAATCTGAATGTACCAGCAGCGTATTGGATGTCCTTATAACGTTGTTTGGAATACCAGCTCCTTGGTCGTATATCCACATACCCAACAAAGAATTGTTGAAAGGACCATTTTCGTAACCTGATGAAAAAAGAGATTCTATTGGTATTGGATTCAAAGGATGACCTTTATCAAATACATACATGTCGGTATTAAAATTATTATTGTAGTTTACCTGTATTATTCCTGTTGTGGCAGCCATAGAAGAAAGGAAGCCCTGATACAACTCATAAGTTACCCTTTGGCTGTTTTGAGAATTATAAAATATAGTGCTTAGATTATTGTTTCCATACAAGGCAACAAGGTATGGATCAGTTATTTTTGTGTTTCCTACATTCTTAACAGTTATGACTAAATTAACCGAAGAAGAATTTGCATTAAATTCAGGACAATTTGTACTTATATTCTGAAGGAAAATTGTTGAATTAGCTGTAGGATTAGAAGGATCTTTTTGTCCTTTGAACAAACCACAGTAATATCCAGCATCATTTGCTACATATATTGAATTAATCCAAGCATCCGTAACATTCTGAGCATGTATTCCTGTTGAAGTACATTTTATGTTATTGGCAAATATTCCGTCCTGGAAATTTAAATACTGGCTTGCAGTGCTACTAAAGCAGTTTGTATTGTTAAAAAATGCATTACATGTACCAATTGCGCTGGTGTAATTTTCTAGTACTGTAGGGGGTATTATCCTAGTGTAGCTTGGTGAAGTGTAAACACCATTACTAGTATCAAAGCTTTCTCCATAAAAGCAAAAACTATCCAAAGCGGTCAATGTAAAGTTATTCTGATAGGAAGAGCTTGAGTAACCAGGAGTGAACGGGGTATCGAATAACTGGTTATTTCTTAGGTTATTTGACAGCCACAGCCTTTCATAGGAGACATTGTTTATAGTTGCAGGGTTTTCAAATGTGCAGCTGCTTAATGTATTGTCAATACTAGAATTCCACGCACAGATTGGAAATATCCCATCAGTTCTAAACTTAAGGTAGATACCATTACCATAGTTAGGGTAGTAAGCTCCTTCTAGATCTGGAGATGTGAAAGTATCTGCAGTTGTGGAGGTTATAAGATCCTGTGTATATCTTAAACATGCCCCGTGTGGGCCTTCTTCAGCACACGTTGTTTGGGAGGTAGAAGTGTTCAGTAAAGAGGAGATACCTTTGTTTGAAACGTAAATTTCAATCCCTTGAGAACTGCCCCCGTAATAATTGGCAGACAGAGGTGTCAAAAAGTTTGTAGATACATTTAAGTACTGTATATCTCCTTTGTTCCCCTTAGGGAATTGAGCATAATCTACAGACGGCATTGTATAGTTAAAGGCGGGACTTATTGACTGAATCTGGTATGCTAGAAGCGAATTGAATGAGCCTATCCAAGGATCACCTCCCAAACTAAGTATATGACCAAAGGCATAATCTGCACCGTAGCCATTTTGATTTGGAGAAGCTATGAAAACAGATGGAGTAAAACCACTTAAGGTTGATATATTGTATAACGTACCCACAAAACCAGGATAATTGACATAATTGTTTATGAAGGTAGAACCACATGAAACGGCGGGTATTATCAATGTGCTTTTTGGTACACTGCCTGGCAGATTCGTATAACCTGTAAAAGAGTTGTTTATAGCGTATAGATAAGTGGGATATAAACCATAATAAGCATGTATTGTTGAATCGCTCCAATTTATAAAGTTTTGATAAGGAAATTCCGACGAAGGCAATTGATAAACGTTCTGTGAAGTAGCATTGCTTGTTGCAGAATAAAGATTTGAATAGTTTACACCACCGCTGTTTGGAAATTGACTGTCGCCCTGTGGAAAACCAAGGTACCCGACCAGATTAGTAAAATTAGAAGTCGTTGGACCACCACCGCATGAAAATAAAGTGAAGATATCCCAGCATAAATGAGGAGAAGTTATCTCATTTACTGCACTGCATGAATAACCGGTTGAAGAAAACTGGATATTTCCAGGGTAAAATTTTTCATTAAACCAGAAATTAGTGATTGGTGATGAGGAAGATACATATTCATTGCTTGTTATTAAACTTGAAGGATCTGAATTTGCGTAATTAGACGCTGAGTTTGATAGTGGATTCGGAGTGCTTGTTGTAGTTATTGCCTGCAAACTAGAGTTAGTGTTAACGACCAAATTATTATTTGATAAGAGATTTACCCCTCTATAAGCAATTAAAAGAGAGAGTACAATTATAAAGCATACCATTAAAAATTCAGCAGCTCTTTTTCGTTTATCCATAATTACGGCCAATTTGTGTAAGTTTGCTTTCCGATGATAGTTAAACCGGGGTATTCTGTACTAAAATCATTATATAATTCATTTATATTAAAGTTTGGCGGATATGCAGAGTATGTTCCGTTAAGAAGGGTCAACTTAAATGGGTTTACATTTATACATGCAAATTCCTCATAATAAGAACTTAAAGTAGCGTTATAAATATATGAAGGGACTGGTTCTGTATTTGAAAGGTTTAAGCCAGCTTCAGAGTAATATGCGTTGAAGTTATGCTGCTCTTTATTCGGATAAAGGAAAGTGAATGGCTTGCTATTTGAATTTACAGAATAGAAGAATGGAAAAACTAAAGAGCCGTTATCAGAAAATTTCCCTGTATAAGAAGCGCCTTGCCCATAAACTATATACAATTCGTTTGGCATATTTTTTGTAAGATTAATCCATAACAAACCGCCATTCACCAAGGCAGTTTGATTCCACCAATAAAGCTGTAAAACTTCATTACTTGAATAAACTCCAAATATTTTTATATAACCTGGAACGAAATAACCGAAATTGAAATTGCTATTGAGATTAATTGCAAGCTGGAAACTACTGGTAAAGTGAGAGGAATTCAGAAGCAGTTCATTAAAGTAAGTATTATTATCAGTGGTAAGACCAAAGGAAGTGTTTAAGGAGGGGTTAAGCTCAGAAGCAGGAGCATAGGCTAATTCACCTTCAACTGGTTTGTAAAGAGGAACATAATTACTCACAAAGGCATAACTTATTAAGTCAGAGGAGGGCTTGGAAGTAGTTGATATCCCAAGCAAATTAACGGTTGATGTAATAGCGGCGGAGTTACTATCAAAACTGCTCTGGAGATTTGAATCAAGATATGCAGTAAGATTGCAGCCATTGCTGCCTACGCAATAACGATTGAAGCTAAGTTCATTTTGTGTACCTGGTGAGATGTAGTCATTTGAACCGCCAAGCAGGCTGGCGGAATCAGTCGCTATGGAGTAATTATACAACCCGTTTGGGTTCTGTTCTGAATTGAAAGAAGCGGAGATGACACTGCCAGAAAGATAATGACTAGAAGAAAAGAATGCACTAACTCCTGCATACGGTCCTGTTGAATTGAAACCAACATTAAAACTGAAATTCAGAGGAAGGTTCAAAGATCCATTATATAACGCAAACGTCTTGTTATAGAAGGATAAATTCGCAGAGTCTGCCCCTCCCCCATAAACCGAAACAAGCCTGTAATTACTGTTCTGTGATGTCGTGAAGTTTTTGCTGTTTAACACAAAGTAATCTGGACAGGTATTGCTACTTGTTATCCAATTTTTGTAAGAGAAGCTGGAGACTTTATAATAAGGGCAGAAATACTGCCCATTTGAAAGTTTACGACAATACTCTCCATTCGGAGCTGAACTTGTAGAATTCAGATAGCCTTCCATCGTAGAATTCGATGTCTGCAAACTGGCAATGCAGGTGTGATTTAAGAATAATTGTGATATAACGGGAGCACAGTTAATATACGTAAAATTATTTGTTATGAGCGCCTCTGTAAATCCTGGATAACCTGTAGCATAAGGAGATCTTTGTATGCCGCATGCTTCAGTCGGTTTTAAAGTCAGATTGTTTTGGTAGCCGAAATCCAATGATATTGGTATCCCAAGTACTTCTTCAGAAAAATTCCCATTTACAGGCAAGCTTTTTACCGAATAGGAATAATTCGATTTAACAGTGTAATTACTTGCATTTACGCAGGAATCTATTTCGCTTGCATTTATGGAAAGATTCAAAACATTTATATTGAAATTGGTACCAGAGAGAAAACTTAATTCCTGCGGCATCTGTTCCTGTAGCAAAGCGATAACATCTTGAGATAATGTAGAAGACAATAAATTCCTACAATAAGTTAAATCCGAGCTATTTTGCTCACAGTTGTATATGTATGTGCCATAATAGGGTTCTTTTACTCTATTTAATTTGTTTAAAAGATAGCTAGTTCCTTGTGGAGAGCCAAGCTGTAAAATCAGTGCAGAGTACCAGTCATACTTTGGCCTGCCATTTACTGACACTGTTTTAAGGTTTACAGCGTTTATCGCATTTGATATATAATTGTCTATTTCATACTGGGCAAAACCTTCTATTTTCTGGTTTCCTATTGGGAAGCTTTGATTTACAAATGCGATGCCCAGTTGCATTAGTTGACTTAGGTAATTATCACCTGTTATAGAATCAGAAAGTGTGAGGCAGTTTTGTAGATCGTATTGGCCCTCGTTATAATTTACGCAAACTTGTGGAGAGTACAAAGGGAACAATGAATACGAAACGTAAAGATTCTGGTTGTTCGGAAATAAAAGATTCTGTGTGCCAGAATTTTGTATGCTGTTTAAGATGTATTTGTAATAAACGAATTGAGGTTGTATACCAAACATAACATAATTTGCAGGTTTAATTGTGAATATCCCATTAGTATCAGAAGTTACCGAAAAAGTATAATTTGTGCCGTCAAAAATAAATCCGCTTTTTGAAGCATTAACCAGCTTTATTTGACTAGGTATGCCGTTTGCATTATCATACGAAATAACACTGCTCAATGAGTATAAATTTTCATTTGGCATAGGCGTAAGATAAAAGGAAGTAACTCCGGATATGGTATCCGTATAGATAATAGCAACATTGCCATTTGGAAATGTAACCAATGTATATTGGCTTGAAGGAGAAAGGCCGGATCCCTTGAAAAAGGCACTCACTGAAACTGACTGGTCTATTACTCCTGAAACAACATCTTGTAAAGGCATAGAAGTAAATTCCATGCCAGACAGATTAAAGTTAATCCCCAAAGGAACGTTACTGCTGATATAAGCGCAACCGCTTGAAGACCATTCACATACTGAGAAAGTAGCTGATGAGGTATTATACTGAAATTTATATTTGTTGCTTAGAAAAGGCGCAGAAAAATTACCAAAAAATACTGTATTACTGCGTTCCGATAAATTAAGCACCAAATTAGACTGTATATCTATATTGGATGAATTTACCACTTCGAATGAATTCTTATTTAAAAGTGTTTCAAGGCCGTATTCTATCATATTGTTATTCGGAAGGCAGATTTGGCCTGCTAGATTCCTCCAGTAATAAACCTTGGGAACCGGCACAAATGGCAATGACTGAGAGGTGTTAATGTAGCCACAGTCAACACTGCTTGGCTGCAAAGTAAGCCCATCAAAAAGTTCTGCTTTCTGGAAATTGTAATTTGCCTCTTGTATAAGATAGTTTTTTAATGCAAGCGTTTGATAAATGCTGTTTTGGGCAGTTATCTCTATTTTTGAACTTAAACCTACATTTCCTATGTAACCAAAAGCATTGAGAACTATATATATTGTGGCTGCGACCATGCCCAGCACCACAATCATATTTGCCTGCCCCTTAGTATTTAGCATTTAGCTTATCACCCCGTAAATAGTATAAGGCTTTGAAGGATCTGCAGGATTATAAACCTGCATGCTACATTCTGATTTACCTGTAACACCCGCAGGTATCTGATTCAAAAAGACCTGCATTCCAAGCGCTTTCAATGTAGCTGTTTCTTGTCCTGTCAATACCTGAAAGTTACTTAGAGAAAAACCGGAAAAATAACCTATAAAATCACTGTAGAGAGAAGAAGAATTATAAAGATATGTTTGAATGTAATTGTAATTGGAATTGCAGGCACCGCTGCAATTTGTCGACAAGGACTGCTCTTTATTTGAATTTGCAAGAGAATACTGACTTGGGTTAGACAAAGCCAGCTGGGACAAAGTAAACGCATTATGGACATAATATGTACTATATATGGTATCCAAAGCAAAATTGCATGAAAATGAGACTGGCTGCTGACTTACGGCTGTCAATAGGTTTGCAGTAGCGCCGTGAAGCAAAGCCGATGCCAAAACAGCTAGAACCACCGCTACCAGAGGTGCTAACACTAAATCAAGCATTGTAAGCTGGCCTTTCTTACCAAGTCTAACTGTAAGGTGGAATACCATATGTAACCTGAACCTTTAATACGCCGCTGTTTTGGAAAGTCGGCTGTCCTTGTGCATTAGTAAATTGTATTTCTACTGGAAAACTTTCAGAATAGGTATTTTCAGCATAAAAAATAGATGCCAAGGCATATTGAGGAGCTATTTCTGTAGTAGAATGTTGACCAACTGCTAGAATTATATTAAATTGAATGGCCCCACCTGTGGCAATCATAATTATCAAACTGGCTACTAAGCTTACGCCCATTGCAGCATATTCCGCGTTCTGTGCGTATTTTTGAATTAACGCTTCTGTCTGCTGAAAACTTTCTCCAAAATTAAATTGATTGTAATTTGAAAGATACAAAGAACCAGTTGGTCCAAGCTCATTTGGATCCTGCGTATCATATAATGTCAATGAAACACCGGTTGCAGCTGCAAGATCTGACTGTAAAGCAGGTATGTTTGTCGCACCTCCAAAATATATATACTGCATGCAAGAAAGGAAATAATTCTCGATGAATTTATTTATGTTTACTACCCCCGGTTCAGTGTATGAAGATGAATATAATGGTCCGCCGGTAGCATCTAAACTTGAATTATAATAAGAGATTGTGTTCTTATAGGCAAAACAATTAGGAGAAGTTATTAACCTTGTGCCTATACCTGCAGCAACGGATTCTGAATTTGCAAATACGCTTGTACTGTTTATTTGAGAAACGCTGAAAGACAAAACAACTAGGAGAAGAGCGAATGCAACTATCAGTATGCCTGCATTCAAAAAAGCCATCATCTCAACTAATGCCATGTTTACTCAGCTCCCCGAAAAGTAAGTACCTCCGAATGAATTTGGATTGTTCGGATACACTCCGAAAACTAAATTATTATAAACATTTTCTATATTATAATCTGTCGTGGTGCCTTGCTGTGTTTTTGTAAATTCCAATGTTACATTTGAATAGTCTGTTTCATAGTATGAAAGATTTGTATCATGTGCTGCGATAGCTATCATTGGATCAACCAAAAAATTATCAAGAGAAGTTGATATGCCAATTTGAAGTTTAGGGATGCTTTTCCCGATAAAGGATGCAATTAAAGAAGCAACTGGGAAATCTACACCAAAGTCTTTTTTCAATATTGGACTACCACCACCTATGAAATTGCCTGCAGAAAGGAAACTATTCTGACCTAAAAGATTTGTTGCAGTTAACTGATTTGGAAAATCCATTACTGGAACAGAGAAACCAAATAACGAACCATTATTTATGTAGAAATCTGTATTACTGTTCATGTTTTTCAATTCTGATAGCTCATTTTGGGTCAAGCCGATATTTACTTTCCCATCACTTAAATTTGTCATGTTAACACATGATATTGGCGCGCCATATTCAGTAACATTAAAAGAAGGGTTATTGAAATTGTTTGTATCGATAACTGGAGAACCAAAGGAATCAATAAGCATTCTATATATACACAAATTTACATTGCTCCCCTGGTTAGAGATAGCTAATGATTCTCCAGGCGGCAATAAAATCGAAATATTTTTTATATTTGACTTTGAATTGAAAAGGTTATTAAGCTCAGTCTGCAAAGTATTAGGGAACAATGCATTATTTTGCGAACAAAGCGTATTGTAAAGCCCCTGGGATATTGAAAATGATATAGAGCCATTGCCGCTTGGCTGTATAACTGTCTTTAAATTTTGCCCTGGCTGAGATGCTGTCTGTGCGAGTTCACACATGTCATTCATATCCGTTATCAAAGGACTAGTAACCTGTGTCGGCCTTCCGCTTGACTGGCCGTCAAGGTACACTTCTCCGCCGTATCCAATAAAGTATGTACCTAAAGGAAGAATGCTGTTAACTTTTGTGTATAAGTTTACAAGCGTAGTGGCTGCACCAAGTTCAGCGGATATTGAAGATAAACCCTTTCCAACGGAATTGTAGCTATTGACATTTAAGGGTTGTGATGGCAAACTTAAACAGCTGGCAGTTCTGGCATAAGTAAGAAAAGCATTCTGTGCAAGGAAGAATGGGATTGAAAGCAATGGGTCGCTTCCACTTTGCGACAACCCGACAGATCCCACTAATGAACTTGAAGAACTTAAAGTACCTGGGGCAGAAACTCCTGAAATCGGAGTCCCATAAGGATTATTGGAAGTAACGGTATTTGCATTAGCAGATAATTCTGATAAAACATTCTGCTTTACAGCAACTTGCTTTGAAGCAAAAAGAATTAAAGTATCCTTTCCCACGCCAGAAGGCAACGAATTCAATGTTTGTTCGCTGGATAATAACTGAGAATATTGCTGTAAAACGTAGTCTGCCGCAGCGTACTTAAATGGCATGGGCGCTTCTGTAAGATACGCAGAAGCTATCTGCTGGCTTATTGATACAGATGGGCCGGTCAAAGCTCCAATCTGCTGCCCATTTACGTAAATTCCTTTAGTAACAAAGGTGTTCAGGTTGCTGCTGGTAGTACCAAACCAAGCTTCTATTAAAGGAACGGATACTAAAGCTACAGAAAGAGATGCCACAACTGTTGGGATAAATATTTTCATGCTAGGCAAAGCATCTCTAATAGTTGAAAGACCGCTGGATAGAAGGGAATCCTCCGGCAAATCCTGAATAAATGGATGTTTTATGTCAGTTACTATTCTGTTTTTTATTGCCTTTTTAATTCTAGTCAATAAACTACTTTTAGATCCCTGCCCAGATTCCTGCGCAACTTGGCTAGTTTCCTCCTCCACAGCATTCTCAGATGTTTCTGCCGATTTTTCTCCAATAGTTTCTAATTCATTAGATGTTTCCCGTGCTGTTAATTGAGTGGCTTCGTCAGTGCCTTCTTTTGCTGCATCTTCTGAGCCACCTACTCCCCCAAATCCATAGCCTATCATAAAACAAAGAGCAACGCTAAATACATTTTTGCCTGAATCCAGCGTGGGGCCGTTGGCATAAGACACATTATACACTTTAGACCCGCCTGCACAAGTATAAGCTGCTATTGATGGATCCCAGGTACACAGTGAATTATTTCCAGCTAAAGTAATTGACATGGAAGAAGGCGCACTGTACAAAGAATTTATTGAAAAACCAATATTATCAGCAAATAATTGTAAAGACCTTGCACCGTTTTGAAAGAAAAGACCCTGCAAGTTGGCAAAATAAACTCCAACTAAAAGAAAGGCTGCGGATAAAATAATAACACCAATACCTATAACTATCTGTGCCTTCTTAGTCAACATAAATAATTATAATTTATGTTGATATTTATCCTTTTTAGATATTAATTAAGTTCACAATATTTATAAAGTGTACTCTATTTCGCTTTCAGAACCGTGTTTTTCCTGAAATTGCTTGAATGCATTCTCTAAATCCGTTTTATTGTAACTATTTAATTCTTCTGCAAGTTTGTATGAAAACATTTTTGCTCTATAATAGAAATTTGAAAGAATCTTTTCGTATCTTTCTGGATTCTCGGTTTTTATCTTTTCAATTTTATTGAATTCTTCAGTAGTTGCCTTTTTCGCCAACAGATTTTTACCGGTTTTCTCATCTTTTATGAATCTAGGCATTGCCAGCAGAACCTTCTCTTCAGGTATATACAGAAACAAAGCAGTTAGAGCCGGGCTTGAATCGTATTTTGCTTTGTAATTCTTAAAGAGATCTGGAAATCTCTTGACAAGATTTTGATAAAGATAACCGCCCTTTTCATGCAAAGCAGCTTCATAGGTTTTATCGTCATTTATAGAAATGCCAGACTTTAAAAGCCAATCAGAAGTTGTCAAAAAATAAGTTGCACTTGATTTAAGAACCTCATCTTTGCTTAACCGGTATACCTTACCCTTTATCTTATGCTTATCCTCACCTTCAATATATGGTAAGATTTCTATGTTTATTGCTGTTGAATACAATGAATCTAAGATAGCATCCATTGCATTTTCTAATTTAGATTCCTTATATTTGCTGTATGCCTTGTCTGCTGCAAATCCTATCAAATCAAATAATCCCATATACTATCTGTGAAATAAACTAGTATTTATATTTTACTTAAGAGTGAATTAATCACAAAAGCGCCCGGGGCAGGATTCGAACCTGCAACGCCTTGGTTAACAGCCAAGTGCTCTGCCGTTGAGCTACTCGGGCATCAATTAATAAATATTGATTTGGGAGACATATATTCTTTTATTTTAAGCAATATAAATTTATTGAAATCCTTAACATTGTATTGTTTATCATAACAAATGTGTTTTCCAGTGATAAAAACGCCATTGTGTGCCTTAATAAAATTTTTAAGTATCTCAGTATCAGAAAAGACTTCCGGGCCACAAACTGCCTTTGTTTTCGTTTTAGGCACGTTTTTTATTTGAAGGAACAAGTCTGCACCTCTCTCGGTGTAGTCAACATCAACGGAGTATATTTCTATGTCCTCTGCCTTAAGCTCTTTTATGAGCTTGTCTAGATTCTTTACATACTTTGAAAGGAAAACATCTCTTGGCTCAATTATTTTAGTGGTAAAAACGAATAACTTAGTATGACGTGCTTTAACCTCTTTTAGCACTTTTTCTCTGATGCTTTTCTTCACAAAAAAATCAAATGAGGGAGAAAGGTAAAAACGTTTTATAGAAAGAACAAACTTTGACAGGTTCTCTTCATTTACTGAAGCACATATGTTCCTCTTTGGGTTAGTTGGATCCATGAGAAAAATTGGAAAACTGCTTTTATCCGAAACTTTTCCAATAACAACTGGGAGTTTCCATGAATTTACTGCTTTCATTAAACCAGTAAAACCTCCAAACTCCTTTATCATTACTTCTAATGAATAACCTGAAAAACCATGCATGTATGTCTCTGAACCGTAACAGTTATTGGCCTTACAAAATGCCTTTAATATTATAACATCTTTTTTCTGCGAACTGGATAAAGAAGAGTTTATATAATTTGCGTGAAGAACGGACAAATCTATAGAATTTTCTACTGAATTTACGTCAGAAAAGCGAAGAACAGGAACAACTTCTATCTTTATTCCATTAAACAAGCCCTTAAAGTATTTTCTTGTACCAAAGGTAGGGATAAAATTCTTTGGAACTAAAAAAGACAGAGTCTTCATTTCTTCTTCTGAATTAAAAATCGCAAATATATCTATGTCGCTTTCATTCTTTATCCAAGTCCCTTTGGCATAAGAACCGCTAAACCTGAACTCAACATTTACTCCACTGCTTATAGCATTTTTATTTAATATGTTCATTAATTCTGCAGCGCTTTTATCAAGCTTAGTTTTCTCTTTTTCAGAAGGCACAAACGACGAATATGCCCTCTCAAATACTTTTTTAAACTTATCCATAGCAATATATCATTTGAAAGGTATTAATAAATTATATAATGGCATAAAATTATCGCATAATAAAACATTAGAATGGAAAATATATCAGCAAAATTAGAGAAGGCACTAAAGGAAGTTGGATTTACAGATCTAACAGAAATACAAAAGATAGTTATCCCCAAGATAAAGGAGGGCAAAAACATCATATTCAGGGCGCCCACTGGCTATGGAAAAACCCTTGCAGCATTTTTGCCGTTGCTTGACAAGTTAGACTCAGATTCCGAGGGCATACAGCTTCTTTATATAACTCCATTAAAGTCGCTTAACAGGGACATATTCAAAAACATAATAACAATAAGCAACAAAATGGGGATAGAAGTTGACATAAGGCACGGAGACACGACTGCATATGAAAGGGCAAACCAGGCAAGAATGCCGCCACATTGCCTAATAACCACTCCGGAAACGGTTCAATCAATACTACTAAGCAAAAAACTGGTGGAAAAACTGAAAAACTTAAGGTATGTGATTGTAGATGAGGTACAAAGCCTGATGGAATCCAAAAGGGGAACACAGTTTTCAGTTGGCCTTGAAAGACTTCGCAGGATTTCAAACTTTCAAGTTGTGGGGATAAGCGCAACAATAGCCGATTTTAAGGAAACGCAGGAATATCTTTCGGCCGAGGAAAGTGTTGAATTTTCCGGTGACAAAAAATATGACATTGAAGTTGCTTATTGTTATTATGTTTTTGAATATGTCCCTGTTAAGCG
>JAJZOB010000010.1 GCA_021852135.1 Nanobdellota archaeon | reverse complement strand
CAACTATTGAAGAGCTGCCAGAACCGTAGAAAGAGTTATTAATGCGCTAGAGATTAAAATTGTTAGTCTGTCATATGGTGAGCTGACAGAGCGGCTATGTATTCGTCTGCAAATGACAAATGCTGTCTAGCGTTGTGAAACATGGCCGTAAACGAAGTAGGCGCGTTCGACTCGCGCGCTCACCTATTTCAGTAGTTCCGAAGGTAGATTTTGTCAAATCTGCTTCGTAGAATGCTTATAGGGGATTACTAGTTGGGTTTTACGTAGATTGTTTCTTCTAGAATAACATTTAAATTTTAGTCTGTTTTGTTAAATGATAGAAGGCTGTTTAAGTAACTCCCTATCTAGAATAGGTATGACAGGACAGCATTACACAGGGCAGGAAAAAGCAAAGGTCATGGCGATGGTCCAGTATGGGTTGAGCAAGCGCAAGGCAGCCGAGATCCTAAACATAGCCCCAAGCACCATCTGGCGCTGGAATTTGCCTCCTTCCACTTTCAAGAATGTGGAATATCCTAAGAGGACTAGACAAGAGGCAATTAGCCTATACAAGTCAGGCATGTCCAGATTGAAGATATCAATAAGGCTAGGGGTAGGAATGCGTGCCCTAAACCGCTGGCTTGGCAAGAGCAAAGACGGCAGAGAATTTAAAATGTATCCAATATCACTCAGACAGAAAGCTAGACAATTGGCCAGATCAGGAGTATTAAAGACAGAGATACCAAATATCCTAAAGGTAAGCTATCCTGCAGTCGTAAGGTGGACTTCAGATATAAAGCAGGACAAAAGTAGGATAAGTGGGAGATATTTTCGGGTACTATGTGAACTTATAAATAATGGTGCAATTATTACAACATCTAAGAAACTTAAGCTATTTCGTATCTTGAAAAACTACGCTAAAATAAAGATAGTTGTCATCGGCAAAAAAGCTGTTGTATTCCTTAATGGCCAAGAGTCCAGTGCCGAAATGCGACTATTAAATAGCGTAAAGCCTATAAGCAAAAGAAAGTTAAATATTGTAAGAAAACTATTTATACATATTAGGAGGAAACGACAAGATGGTATTATCTGATAGCAGTGCAGAAGTTGCTGAAAAGTATAACCTCAATAAAAATGAGATAGAAGCAAATGTAGATATCGAAAAAAATCTAAGAGTATTTAACAATGATTTAACTTTTTTAAATATAAAAGAATCTCAAAGAACGAAACATGTACATAGGCTTCATCCTTATTTGGGAAAATTTATACCTCAACTTGTTGAAGTCTTTCTAAAGAAATATTTTAAACAAGGAGATTTTATTTTAGATCCCTTTGTAGGGTCAGGCACTACACTTATTGTTGCTAATGAGTTGGGGATAAATTCTGTCGGTGTAGAACTCTCTCCTTTTAATGCGCTAATCTGTAAAGTAAAGGCAGATGTATATGACTTTAATAAATTACGTTTTGAACTAAATGATATACTTAAAAAAACAAAAGAATTCAGTGAAAACTTAAGAGCAGGCAAAACAGTAGAGAAGTTTAGCACAGAAAGTAAATACCTAAATGATTGGTTTGCTCCGGCTGCATTACAAGAGATCTTATTTTTTAGGGCACAAATAGGAAATTACGATTATCAAGATCTGTTTAAGGTTATATTATCTAGGGCAGCAAGATCTTCAAGACTTATAACACATTACGAATTAGCAAGACCAAAGGAACCTATTAAAGATAGGTATTGGTGTATAAAACATAAAAGGTATTGTATGCCTACAGAAGACGCATTTAAATTTATTTGGAGATATGGTTGGGACACATATTATAGACTAAAAGAATTTAGTGAAATAAGAAGTAATACAGATGTTATCATTTTGCAGGGGGATTCAAGAAACATTAACCTACCTAAAGAAATTAAATTTGATGGAATATTCACATCGCCACCATATGTCGGTGTGATAGACTACCATGATCAGCATGAGTATGCATATGAATTATTTAATTCTCCTAGGCTTGACGAAAAAGAGATAGGCCCCGCAAAGAAAGGGCAGGGCTGGCAATCTAGAGAAGACTACTTTAAAGATATTATAGCCGTTTTTACTAACATGAAACGCTTCCTCAAACCCAATGCAAAAGTCTTTATAGTTGCCAATGATAAGTTTAATTTGTATCCAAAAATTGGAAAAGCCTGTGGGTTCGAATTGATAGATACTTTTAATCGGCCTGTGCTGATGAGAACTGCAAGAACTGGACATCCATACTTTGAATCAATCTTCTATTTTAAGAATAAAGAGTCATAGACATTAAATTCTATCTATTTTATCTCGAAGCACATTACCTACTTCTTGATGTATTTTAATAAGCTCTTGAAAAGTTCCTTTTCCTCCAAGTAAATTCCAAAAATCATCCTGTACTAATAACTGTGTTTTATCAAATAATGTGTCTGATCCAAAACGTACGTATCTTTTTGGATAGTATGGATTGTATGGCATTGCGATTGCTACATTTAATTTGGCATCTTTTGATTGACTTAACCTAAGCCCAATCCAACGTAATAACTTTCTTTTGAATGATTCAAAATCTGTTTTATTCGGCTTAACTGTTTTCAAATCAAAGTAGTATTCCTCTTTGCCTTTCTTGATAAATAAGTCCACGGTGCGGTCATTATCCTTTTGTAGTGGTTTAGAAGGTTTAATACTAGACTTTATTAGATCTATTTCAGCATCCAAATTGGCCAGGATTTTCTTATCTATCAAATCTCTAACAATTTTATTTATTAAATTCTCGGTATTATTGTCTATACTTCCTAAAAGTTCATATTGGCGTTCGGCTTCGTATCCTTGCGATTTTGCTAGTATTTCTCCTATTTGTTCATATATCGACATGCCGAAAGAGGTATAAAACGAATGTATAACGGAAGCAGTTATTATTTGTTTTTTGCTAAAAATAGCATCAAAAAATGGTTTATATTCCGTCTCTGTTTTATGTGCTTCTAACTTTTTATTTAGTTTTTCTAATAACAACTTTTTAATTTCTCCTTTCGTTTCACTATTCATATATTAATTGTATAGGTATATTATTAAAATCTTTAAAATAAGGAAACTTGTTTAAAGATTAGGTAAGTGTATATGAAAATAATTTATATCACCATTGTCGTTGTTGCATTAATAGCGGTATTAATTGTTTTGGTTGTAGTTTATGTACCTAACCAAGTCAGCTTAATCCCAGCATTTATTGCACTTTTAATTGGCACTATAAGTATTTTGTACTCTTATGAAACTCTATTAATGAATGTAAAGGAGAAGCATTCAAAAGAGCTAAACAAAATTATAGAGGATTGGTATAATTTAAACGAAGAGGTTTATAAAAAATATGTTTCTAAGATAACTGATTTTGATACGTACCCAGAAAATTTCGATTTGAATGCATTAAATAAAGATCCCTTATACAAAGATTTGGTTTCCATGCACTTAGGTAAATTTAAGGGCTTAGATAAACGCTGGGAAGATTATAAATCGGAAATAGCAATTCTTGCTAAAAAGTGCGAGGAGTTTAGACAATTAACTGAAAATGTCATCTCTGCAAAAATTGATGAGGGTCATCTTAAAAAATTAAAGATTGGGAAGATATATAATACCCCCGATGTTCTTTATCCTTACTTCACAAACCTAATTTGCCGCTATTACATAAAAGAAGAAATCCAAAATCCACTTAACTTTAGCTATTCGTCAACTAGTCAAGTCGATCCTAAAACAAACAAAAGTATTACGTGGCAAAATGTATCTGCTACTCCTAAAAATGGGGACCTTTATCAATACCCAATAATGGCAGCGTCAGATATTGATACTATTAACTGTTATCTAGAGATTTTCAATAGCGTTTTTGATAGGCCACCAGGTATTTTAAAAGAACAAGAATTCTCCTATAAGAAAGAAGAAATTCGTAGATTAAAAGATAATTTGAAAGAAGAATTTGAAAATATTTCAGAAGACCTTTATGCACTAGATAAATACCCTATTTTCGGGGAGAAATGTGAATACGTTGTTAGAGCATTATAAATATTATTGCCTTAAAAGGGATAAGAAGCGGAAAAAGAAAAATTGAGAGTGCAATTAAGTGACAATAGAAATTAGTTTTATACTCTAATTAAATTTTATGTATAAAATATGTTATATAATCTAATTTTTATTTGTTTTATTATTTCCATACTCTGAGGTTATTTTACATGAGAAACCATTTATTAGAACATTTAAATGTATAATACAAATTTGATGTAATTCTATTTTTCTCACCCTAACTAATTCTAATATCAGCACGAATAATGTTAGTTATCTATCAGTTTATTAATAGCAAGGCAATTTATTACAACAACCAGATGTAAGATTATACAAGCATAAGGACAGAAAGGTTTATATACTACTTATTCCAATTAATTATAGATAATACGAAAAATAACTGGTATAATATGGAAACATTCAAAGAGATGTTTAAAGAGTCTTTAGAGAGAAAGGATTTCAAAAGACTAGGCCTCAAATACAATCCTTTCTATACGACTGTAGATCTAGACGTGTCTTATATAAGTGGCAGACAACTAGAGATTCGTGAGCTGTTCAGGGCGTTTATAGATCTTATATCAGGTAGAACAGAACATGTTGCGATTCTTGGTAATCACGGATCTGGGAAGACTCACTTGTTACGATGGTTTTATAATCAATTAAAAAAGGATCAGGAAATACAGGACCAGCTCAGTAAACTAAATGTAAAAGACATCGAGTATGTGAGAGGGATAACTGAATTTAAAGAGATGTTTGTAGCTCAAGCAGAGGACAAAATAATGGATCCCGGCCTTCAGCCATTTTTATCTCTTTCGAACAAAAATGGAGAGGGTAAACGAATAGTTCTTTTTATAGATGACTTAGATGTGATTGCATCGAGATTGCCTAAGTATCTACCTGCGATATTTGAATCTTTTTCTGTTGTCGGAACCTGGAATACAGAACTTTGGGATGATTTAAAAATGACTTCTGGTTATCATCTGCCGAAACCAGAAGTGATCAAGTTAAGGCCACTTATAGAAAGAGATGGTTTGCAATTACTGAAATACAGAGTAAAAGAAGCATCCACCACAACGAAAGAAGTGGGTTTTTCAAACGAAGTGTTAAATGACCTTGTAAGAGCAGTGGGCCCTGGTAATCCGTATAGGCTGCTTACGTATTCTAGTAGGTATTTAAATTATATACTTGGTGGTAAGTCAGACCCCTCACAAGAAACATTGACTAAATTTTTAAAGGCAAATGGTTTGCCAACATATATTCAAATAATAAAGACAGTTAGAAATCTAGATAAAAGAGAATACGATGTATTAAAGTTACTTTCAGAAGAAACTGAGATCAATACATTGGAGCTAGCCAGTAAGATAGATTCTTCGGGTGTGTGGGCACGTGCTCTTTTAGAGGATTTGCTTAAACAGCATCTTATAGAGAAGCGTAGAAAGGGAAGAACTTTTTTTTATTTCATACCTGCGGAACTTAAGGATATAATAAATGAAGAGTTAAGTCCAACAAAATCAAGTACGCTTGAGCTATACAAAAATAGTAAGGAGGTGAATGATAAAAAATCTTAGAAAATAAGATCAACACGGTGATTGGCTCTGAAACTAAACACCGTGTCAACCTTCGATATGGAATTATATTCTTCTTACTATTTAAAGTTTTTAGAACCAATACAATGTGCTTATTTTAGCCATAAAAACAGTTTCTTATGGTTTCCAATACTTAAGAAACAAATTTACACTCGACTTGAACAAGAAGTACAAACCGTCATCTCAACAATTAAATATGTATTTTATACATATTTAAACATTATGTCGGTTAAAACTTCCTCTGTTCTAAATGAGGGAGGTGATTGACATGGCTAGACAAATAAAAGCAATAGTAAATGCCTTAAGCGGTTCAGCCGCTTTATCGGCTACTGGTTTTGTCTTAATGCAGTCTAGTTTGACCGCATTGGCAGGGACAATAGCCCTTGGCTTAGGCTTATTCCTAGCAGCAAGTCTAGGAATAGTTGGACTAGTTAGTCTTATAGGCTAAGAAAAGACAAAATCGAGGGGTTAAACCTTGACAGCGTAACCCCTCGCATAGAATTCCCAGGTTATGGAAAACTCTACAAATAATAAAGAGAATGAAATAGAATATAAGCATTTAGCCATGCGACTGGTTAATGCATTAAGTGGCTTATCTAAGGATAGTACAAATATCGACATATGTGCTTTACTTAAAGAACTAGAGTTGAAGCCAGAAATCGGGACACGCCGGACATTCTCTCCAAATGCAATGATCAAGGCATATACATTGCTTAGGCTGAAACACATAAAATCATATAATGCCCTTGTTAACTATCTTCGCAACAGACCAGATAAAGCAATCTTACTCGGTTTCGACAAAAATGGCACAGAAGTAAAACTTCCAACTCGTCAGGACATTTGGCATTTCGTTAAAACGTTAAAAACAGAAGATTTAGAAACTATCGATTACATTGTAGGTACGATAAACGAGCTAGCTGAAAAGTTCAATATTGTGCTTGACACAGAACCGGCAACAAAGAAGCTGGATAAGAACGTTTCGGAGAAGACTGTCTCTACATGCAAGAGTGCAAAATCCGAAGAATTGGTGTCGTTTGTGAAGAATAGACTGAAGAAGAAGCTTAAGTTCAAACTCAGACATAACACCGTCTTCAGAAACGAGGAGCTTCTTGACACACTGATATGGATAGCCTACGAGCAGAACTTCGCCGAGAGTGGAATGGTCATATTCTCCGAGCTGATGAAACGAAGATCACCAAATGCTGATACCCTATTCTACCACATAAAGAAGTTCGGCATGTCTGAGCTAAGAGAGGTTTTTATGGAAATATTTGAACTGGTATTTAGGACGGCTAGGCAAATGAGACTGATAGGAACCAGAAAAGTCGACCTAGCCATAGACGTTACACCTTGGTTCTTCTATGGTGACCATGATAACTATGGTGTAGTAGGTACTAACCCAGAGCGTGGCACATCTTGGGCATATAAGTTCATAAGTGTGGACATAGTGAATCATAGCCAGAGATTCACGCTCTTTGCACTGCCGGTAATGCCAGAGGATGATCAGACGGAACTCGTTGAGAAACTGTTAGTATACGCAAAAATGAGAGTCAATGTGGGAAAGGTCTTTCTAGACAGAGGTTTCTTCAGTTCTGGTTGCATAAACCTTCTCAAAAAGATGGGGCTGCAGTTCATCATGCCGGCGAAACAGAATACCAATGTTGTAAAAAAAGTAAGCAAGCTCAGTGCTCCGAGGATATACCAAAATTGCCCTATGAAAAACTCACGCTTTAATCTAGTAGTATTGGAGAAAGACGGTGACAAGCGCTATTTTGCAACTAACATTCCATTGAGATCTGAGGACTTAATACTGGCTTTCAGAATAGGCGAAATGTATCGTTCCAGGTGGCAAATCGAGACAGGATATAGAGTAAAGAAATACACGTTTAGAGGCAAGACAACTTCAGTGAACTATGTTGTACGTTACCTTTATTTCATGCTTTCAGTAGTTTTGTATAACTGCTGGCTCCTCGTTGATTTAGGATTAACTCTCTTCTTAGGTTTGTCTTCAAAGAAAAGTCAGATCACTGCAAAGAAGTTTGCAGTAGCATTGATTAATGTAGGAAAGGATCCGAATGGCTAGTCCACCCTCTCTATGCTGATAATATCAGTAACCATCCAAATCTGTTTTAAGTAGTTGAATGCGGCCTGCAAATCTTGTTTCTTTTGTTCTATCTCATCTTTATAATGAGTTTCTGCTATCGGAATATCAAAAATATCTATTAATTCCGGCCAGTCAGAAGAACCAGTTGGTCTAAATCTTACCCTAAATCTCATTTTATTTATAACACATAGATTTTATTTAAGGGTTATATTTCTACTTTCGGAAGTACTGTATTTTTATTTATTTCAATCGGATTGAATAGCTTAAAAGTATAAATACCGGCGGCTTTCTATTTCAAAGATGGAAGATGAAGCAGCTTATATTTATTTAATCTCAACGGCCCGTTCATCATTGTATAAAGCAAGGGATAGCATCAAAATAAAAGCATACAAAGAGGCTATTTTAAGCCTATACAAAGCAGAGGAATGGCGCGATTATTTCACTGCAGCCGATTCAAAATTCAAAACAAGCCAGTTTGCAGAGGAAGTAGAACAAATAAAATCTAAAATTAAAAAATCGGCCTTGAAAGATAAGGTTGACCTGGATTCTCTTTTGGAGTCTCTTAATTTAAAAAATAGCATGTCTTCAAATCTTGAGCTCAAGTACCACAGTTCGATACTTCCAGAGTAGGCTACTTTTAATCGTTTAAACAACGGTAAAAATCAAATCAGATTCATTTCCGTTAGGTTTGTCTTTACAGCTGTTTTGCTTCTTAATCCATGTTTGAATACAAAACGGAGCTTTTCTCATGTTTATGCCTAAGCTCCATAGAATACATTCAACATACCGCTAGTCCCGAAACACAGCAAACACTTCAGACAACGTGCCACTCACATCTTTACTTTAATTTGTTTTTAGGTTTTCCATTTCTTCATAAAGCTTTTTTGTCCCGCTTGTTCCAATCCTAAACTCCTGTGGATTTAACGTTTTTTCAGAGGCATTTAAAAGGTCCAAAACCTGCTGATATGAATGTATGCCACCCGATACTTTTATTCCGGTTTTAGAGCCGAGTCTTTTTATTGTATTTGCCATAAGCCTAACGTTTTCAGGGTCGGCCCCTATTCTATTGCCAATAGAAGAAGTATATTCTGGCTCGGCAAAGCCGGTGCTAGTCTTTATGAAATCGGCTTTTGAACTGCATATTATTTCGTAAAGTTTTTCTTTTTCTTCTTTCGTTGTGTAAGCATCTTCTACTATGAATTTTATTATAATATTGTTCTGGTGCGCTACATCAACAAGTTTATTGACGTCCTTTTGAACGGCATTGAATTTCTTGGATTTTACATAACCAAGCTGTACAACGAAATCTGCTTCGTTTACATCCTTTGCTATCGATTTTAATATCTTTGCCCTTGCGTTTGTTGTCAAAACTCCCATCGGAAAGTCTATCGTTACCGTTATTTTTAGAGGATAGCCTTTCTTAGTAATGTACCTTCTTGCGGACTTTGCAAACAGAGGGTTTATGCAGATGCCGTACACTTTCAGTGCAGAAGCTTCGTCTATAAACTTCCTTATATCCTTCTCCTTTGTGTAAGGTTTAAGCAAAGTGTGTTCTGTGACGTTCATTATCTTATTTATCTCTAGTCTTTCCATTTAGGATATACTTTTTTTCAGGATTTAAGCATTCTGGAAATGAACGTTTAACCTAGTTCAATCTATTGTTTTATTACCAGTACAAATCTTTTTATAATATGTTATCAGTATATTAACAATGGACAAAGAACAAAAAATAATAGAACAGGAAATTGAAAAAGATTCAAACGAAGTTCTAAAGGAATACTACGAGAGCGAAGGCAATTAATCATCAAAAATTAGACTAGTTTTCTATAGTTTGTCGGCATAGTTTTATTATTTTTTCAACACCTTTTAACAAGTCTGCTTTGAATCCCCTTCGTAAGACGTGAGTATTCAAATCTCTCTTTAGATTAAATATTTCTTGTGTTCTAATTGGAGACATAACAGTTAAAACACTTCGGAATGAAAACTTATAAACAAAGCACATCTTTATTGGATATGATCCCTGGTGATCCTACGGGTTTTCAGTGTATTTATGGAAAACGTAGCCGTTCTAATTGATGCTCACTACTTAGATTTAATCTCAAAGGAATTTTGATTACCTGATAGAATATACATTATAGAGGAATAAGCTATCGCATTACTGCTTTTGTCATAGCTAGAAAAATACCTATCACACTAACAAAGATAAGGTTGTACCTGCGTGCAAATCCTCTTCCTCCAATCATAAAAAATTACTTTTGAGTCATTATCAGCTTTGTTCCGGTGCTTTGAACAGGGTTATTTTTTATTTTTGTTATTATAGCCGCTACTATTAACATCACTGCACCTAAGATAACAATCGCAATGTCCATAACCAGCAAAGTTCCAGTGAATGCCGCAAATATTGAAGAAGGTACTTTCAATGAGAAGGATGAAACTGGAAAAGTGAGAAGAAACGGTATTATGTATGCAAATGGGATGTAAAACAGTACCACCGAGATTGTTGCCATCGAAATAACGTTTTTGCCGATTGCTGCCAGCTTCTTTTCTTTCTGGTATGAGAAGAATATCAAAAGTATCCCTATGACCGCCAGCGCAAGCGAAAGAAGTTCATAATGGTAGATGTCTACATTATTCAGCGGTATATTTATTCCCGTTGAACTTTTCACAAAAGCAGAGGCTAAGCAGCCCATCCCGCAGTTTATATAGGATATCTTTGAATTAAGAGCAGGGGTGACCGTAGAAATAAGGTTACTTGTATTTACAGGCGTTATAACACTGCTGAGCTGGTCCTGCTGCACAGTATAGTTCACTATCTTTGAAACGGCGCTCTGGGCAAAAGAATGCGATAAAAATCCAGATGAAAAGCCTGCCAGTATCAATGTCAGGAATAGCAATCCTACAAATAGAAACAAACCACCCAGATATCTTCCGCCTTTTCCTAATGTCATATACAATTTATGCCACTTTTATTATTTAATTCTAATCTATTGTAGTTTGAATACTAATACTTATATTTATATAAAAATTGCCTATTTTCTCTATGAAGGTATACAACAGCTTAAGCAGGAAAATAGAGGACTTCAAGCCTTTGAAGAAAGGGCTTGTTACAATGTATACCTGCGGCCCAACTGTCTATAATTACGTGCATATCGGAAATCTCAGAACATTTATATTCTACGACATGGTAAAAAGGGCTTTTAAACTTAATGGCTACAAGGTAAAGCATGTCATGAACATTACAGATGTTGATGACAAGACAATAAGAGGGGCTATTGAAAGCAGGGTTTCATTGAAAGAATACACGGAGCTTTACACCAAGTACTTCATGGAAGATCTAAACAAATTAAACATAGAAATGGACACAAAGTTTACGAAAGCAACGGATAACATAGACGAAATGCAGAAAATAATCGTTAAACTGCTGAAGGAGGGCTACGCTTATGACGTTGAGGATGGCATATACTTCAGCGTTTCAAAGTTCAAGGATTACGGGAAATTGTCAGGAATGAAGGCAAGCGGCAACTATTCTAGAATAAAGAACGACAATTACGACAAGGAAAACGCGTCTGATTTCGCGTTGTGGAAATATTGGGATGAGAATGACGGAAACGTATACTGGGAAGGCAGGCTTAAGAAAGGCAGACCGGGATGGCATATCGAATGCAGTGCAATGTCCATGAAGTATTTAGGCAAAACAATCGACGTTCACTGCGGAGCCGTAGACTTGATATTCCCCCATCATGAGAATGAAATAGCACAGTCTGAAAGTTACAGCAAGCAAAAATTTGTTGATTATTGGGTTCACGCAGAGCATCTTGTAGTTAACGGGCAGAAAATGTCAAAATCGCTTAACAACTTCTATACTTTGGGGGAATTAGAAAAGCAGGGCTTCAACCCCTTGTCCTTCAGATTAATGGTGATAGACAGCAACTACAGGAACAAATTGGATTTCAACTTTGAGAA
>JAJZOB010000014.1 GCA_021852135.1 Nanobdellota archaeon | reverse complement strand
CCGATCTTCAAGGGATGCTGTTGCAATGGAAAGAGGTGAAACAGTTAAAGACCTAGTTAAAAAGCTGCACCTAAAGATTGAAAAGAACACATACGCAGTTATATTCGGTAGAAGCGCAAAATTCCAGGGCCAGAGGGTTGCACTTTCGCACACATTGGAGGATGGAGACAGGATCTTCATAAAAACATGAAAGTTCTTGCATTTGGATCGGAAGCAGTTGTGTATGAAAAAAACAACGTAATAATAAAAAGAAGGATAAAGAAAAGCTACAGAATAAGAGAAATAGACGAAAAACTTAGAAGGAATAGAAGCAAGGCAGAATTTAATATAATGCGTTTTCTTTATGAAAGCGGTTTAAATGTTCCAAGACCATTGAGATATATTGAAGGTAAAAAAGAGATATGGATGGAAAAGATAGAAGGAAAAAGATTGGCAGAAGAATTTTCAGTTAATGATGCAAATAGTATAGGTATATTAGTTGCAGAAATGCATAACTTTGGCGTAATACACGGAGACCTTACAACCGCAAATATTATAAAGAACGACAAGAAACTTTACATTATAGATTTCGGCTTAAGTTATCATTCGTCAAAGGATGAAGATTTCGCAAGTGACATTTTCCTATTTAAAAATGCATTAAAATCAAAACACAATGACTTATATAAAGAAGCTTATCGCTCCTTCTTAAATGCTTATAAATCTAAAATTAGAAAAGAATTTAAAGGAATAGATACTCATCTTAAAGATATAGAAGAAAGGAGGAGATATAATGAAAGTTATTAATGTTAAGAACAGGTTCGTGCCCCACTGGCTTAATTACAAGCAGGAGGAAGTAGAACAGCTCATAATAAACAAATCGCAGAAAGGCCTTACAAAATCGGAGATAGGAACGATATTAAAGGACCAGTACGGGATACCTTCTGTAAAAGATATAACAAAGAAAAGCATAAGCACAATACTTAGAAGCAGAGAGATACAGGAGCAATTGCCAGAAGACTTAATAGCGCTCTATAGGAAAGCTGTAAAGCTGCATATGCACGTTGATAAGATGAAAAAAGACAAACATTCAATAAGAAGCCTGGTTGTTCTTGAAAACAGGATAAAAAAACTCATTAAATACTACAAACAAACTAAGGCATTACCTAAAGACTATGAATATTCACTTGAATCTGCAAGGTTGGTAGTAAAGATATGAATCAGCCTAATTCCTGGTATAAAGTAAAAGCCGTTGATTTCGATAACGCAGAGATAGGCAGCGTATACGGAAATGAAGCAAACATACAAAAAAGAGTACTATTCATAAATGCAAACAATCTGCCGGAGATAAAGACAAAACCAGGCTTTAAGCTTGGTTTTAGGCTGATTTCTTCAACAGAAAACACGGCAAATGCGCAGCTCGAATCACTTATACTTTCAAGAGAACAAGTGGGTAGAATGGTTAGGCATAATTCTTCAAAAATTGACGTAGTAAGAAAGGTAAAAATAGACGAAAAGGAATACGCAATAAAAGTCTTGATACTAATAAGCAAGGCAGAGAACAAATACAAAAAGTTTGTAAGAGCCGAAGCAAATGAATTTATAGACAGTTTAGGAGAAAAGAAGAACCTGAAGGAATTAATTCTAGAGATACTTGCAGGAAAAGTACAGAACCAGCTGCACAAAAAGCTAAGCAAGATTTATCCAACCAGAGCTACTGAGATAAGGATGATAGAAAATCTAGGCAATTAATAAGCAGTCCAAACACATTTATAGATTCAATCCCATTATTCTTTATGGTAACAAATACAGGTGGAGCAGGCGGGCAAGCGGATCCATAAATCCTTATAGTAGGAAAGCGGCATTTGGCTTATAGGTTGCCATAAGGCTAAAAAGTTATTTAAAAAAATCCCGCTGAGAATTTCTCTTTTATTAAATGTGGATTAAATCGGATAAAGAATAGGTATTGAAACTTCTTATAAAGCTTTAATAAAAATTATTCTATTAATCAAGTGGACTCGACGGGATTTGAACCCGTAGTCTCTCCCATGCCATGGGAGCACGTTGCCGATTGCGCCACGAGCCCTCCATAAAATATAAAGATAAGCTAAGAATAAAAATATAGAATAAATAGCTATTGCTAGTTTTATCTGTGTATATCTCTGCCGTATTTTTTCAGCCTGTAATCTATTCTATTTAATTCATTCCTTGCGTCCTTAAGCTGCCTGCCAGATAATTTTCCGGAGTTTATCAAATTGACTAGATTTTCGCGTCTGTCCGTTAATCCCCTTGCTTCTATTTCATTCTGCATCTGTACATCCAGTTTCCCATTTTCATCTACAGGTGATTTATGAGAGAACCACAAGGGTGTTTTTACCCTTTTATCAAATGCACTGTTTGGACCAGTAACCCCCGAATTTATATTCTGTGAACTTTGCTGTTTGTTATTTTCGGCTTTCTTTCTTACTGATTCTGCCAATCTTGCCTGTTCTTCTAGCATTCTCCGCTGTTCATCCTGCTGTCTTGCTGCTTCAGCCATTTTTGCCTGTTCTTCGAGTCTAGCCTGCTCTGCTTTCTCTCTTTCTGCATTTCTTTTTGCAGCCTCGAATTGAGCATCAGCAAGCCTTTGTTCTTCAAGCATCTCTTGTTTTTGCTGATTCTTCTGTTCGTTTACAAGGTTCTTCTGCCTTATTTGATCAGGAGATTGCGGAACGATTTTAGGAGATATCTTCTTAAGTTTTTTGTCGATCTTTGCCAATTCTTTGAGCCTTGTAGAATCTGATAGGTTAAGAGTATGGTCTAAAGTTTTATTTCTTTCATTTAGCAAACTTGCAACATTTTTCTGTCTTGAGTCTTTAGATAGCCTTCTTTGAAATAATTTTTTTGCCGATTTATTTGTTGGAACTTGGCCCATAACTCCGTTATTAACCGCATTTGATAGGTCAAATAAATCTCCTGCTTGACTGTTTCCAGCGTTGCTTATAACGGTATTTTTATTATTAAGGTTTGCCTGCTGTTTCTTCAGCGCTCTCGTTTGCGACCACGAAGAAAGCGCTTTATCCTGCTTTGAAAGCTTAGGAGCGTGTCTACCAGATCTTCTAATTAAGAATATTACTAACAGTATGGCAGCAAACAAAGGAATCAGAACTATTGGGCTAAATAAAAAGCCTCCAAACCCAGGTATCAACAATGCAATAAGAAGGAAGACTATAAAAAGTAGGATAACCCTTAAAACTATGTTACTGTGCGTTTTTACTCCTCTTAAAAGCAAAATTATAAAAACAGCAACTGCAATTACCCCAAAAACAAGTGGTAATATAGAAAGTATGTTGATGTGAAAAGTAGAATTCACAAAGTTTGTAAGGTTTGAATCATTTTCAAACAAGATTATAATCAGGAAAAGTGCAACAATTAATCCAATTAGTTTTATAGACTTCGGAGACTTAACCGCAGCAAGCATGCCAAGGATCAATGCTATAAATGCTAATACTATAAAAGTATTCAGGAAGAAATGCATCAAAGCATTATCTGTGTAGAGTAGAAAAAAGGTTATAAGCGCAAAGATAAAGGAGATTCCAATCCTTCCACTGGAAAGCTGTGTTCTATCCAAAGCTATTGCAAATATTATAAACATCACTATGGCAAAAAACCCCGCATAAATGTAAGAATTTCCTGAGCTTAACCCAGAAAGGAAGGAGCTACCTGAAGAAGTTGAAGTACTGATTGGTATTACTGTTTGTGCATGGACTAATGATACTGAAAATGCTGACAATACTAACAATATTGCTATAATGTAACTTATTTTCATATTTTAATATAACTTTTTTAGATTATAAATATAGTTTTGAAAAGGTTTTTAAATTAAAAGGAAGATTTAAGAATTACAAATTACTACATATAAAATGAAAGAAGAAGACATGGAACTAAAAGGAAAGGCGAAAAAACTCAAGAAAAAAACTGTTGAAGAAGCCCCATCAGAAGAAGAAAGCATGTCTCAGATGGAGTTTGAAACAAGTACAGAATGCCCTAAATGTGGTCAGAAAAAAATAATATCATGGATCGAACAGACAAGGAGTTCAGATGAACCCCCGACTAGATTCTACAAGTGCGTAAACTGCAGCTATACCTGGAGAGAATACAGCTAATAAGCTCTATGGAAGAGACTGACCTTATAATAATAGGTTCAGGGCCAACGGGAATGTTCGCTACTTTCTGTGCAGGCTTAAGAGAAATAAACAGCATAACCCTTGAAAGCCTAGATACATATGGAGGCCAGATGCTGGAGCTTTATCCCGAAAAGGTAGTATACGATGTACAGGCAGTACCTAAAATGAAAGCGGTAGAGTTATCAAATAAAATGTACGAGCAAAGCATGCTTTTCAAAAAAAGAATTGAATTCAATTCAAAAGTGACGGATATAATCCCAGAAAACGGGAGATTCGCCATAGAAGTAAACAATCAGAAAAAATACGCTAGCAAAGCCGTCCTTATATGCGGTGGAGTAGGGGATTTCCACCCAAATAAATTAAATATAGACGGGGAAGAACAGTATGAAGGAAAAGGCTTGTATTATTCAGTTAAATCTGTAAATGATTTTAAGGACAAAACAGTTGCTATTATTGGCGGAGGAGATTCTGCTTTTGATTATCAAATGCAGCTTTCTACCTTATGTAAAAAGACCTACATAATACAGCACAACAATACTTTTAAAGCTGCCGAATCGAGCGTGGATGCGGTAAAAAGGGACAGCAAAGCGGGGATAATAATGAACACTGATGTAAAAAAAATAAATGGTGATAAAAATACAATTAAAAGCATAGAACTATTCGATAACACAAATAAAACAAGCAGAACTCTTGAGGTTGATGCAGTAGTCGTAGCGATAGGTTACAAAGTTAATCCTTCCGTTTTCAAATCACTTAAAATAGAAACAACAAATAGGTATATAAAAGTAGACCACAACTACAAAACAAGTATTGATGGAGTTTATGCTGCCGGAGATATAGCAAATGTGACTGATGAAAATAAATTTGCACTTATAGCTGTCGGGGGAGCAGAAGCATACATTGCAATAAATAATATAAAGAAGTACATTTCTCCAAATGCGTCTCTTTTTGGAGGACACAGTTCTTCTCTCAACCTATGATTTACACGACTTTAAATGAAAAAATTATAAAAACGGAATATAAAAAGAGAGATAACTGGTCCCATAAAGGAAACTTCGGTAAAGTTCTTGTAGTTGGTGGATCTGAGGAGTATACAGGTTCGCCCGCAATAGTAGCCATTTCTGCATTACGATCCGGAGTAGATCTTACAAAAATCATTGCGCCAAAAAGAGCAGCAAACATATGCGCAGGCTTCTCTCCAGAAATGATAACTAAAGCGGTAGAAGGAACAGAATTGAATTTAAATTCTTTTAACATAATCAAGACAGAAGCTGAAAAATACGATGTAATGACATTGGGAAACGGAATGAAAATAGGGTATGAACAAACGGTTCTCGTAAACAAAATACTTAAAGAAATAGACATGAAAATAGTATTAGATGCAGATGCTATAAAAGTAGCTGATGCCAATCAACTTGGAAAAAATATGGTTATAACGCCTAATTCAAACGAGTTCAAAATAATTTTCAGGGAAGAACCTTCAAAGGATTTGGAAAAAAGGATAAAACAGGTTTATGAGAAAGCAAAACAGTTCAACACTACGATACTATTGAAAGGCCATATAGATATAGTATCAAACGGTGAAAAAACATTTGTGAACAAGACCAATTCAGTTTATATGACAAAAGGAGGAACTGGCGATTCGCTTACGGGGATAACTGCTGCAATGCTCTGCCAGAACAACGATTTAGTAGAAGCTGCCGCTGCCGCCGCTTTTATAAATGGCTATACTGGAAGGACGGTTGCAAAAAAAGAAAGAGAAGCATTTTCAGTAATGCACCTCATAGACAACATAGGGAACACAATAAATAAATGGAGATATTAGTGATATTCGTACTTTTTCCGGAGCTCATCAAAATCGTTTGAAGCTGAATCAAAAATAATAATGTCAAGTTTGTCGGCACTTATCCTAAACTGTTTCATTGAATCGCTTTCCCTTACTGTTATTGTATTGTCTTCCATCGTATCGTAATCGACTGTGAAAGCAAGCTTAATTCCAACCTCTTCTGCTCTCCTGTATCTTTTTCCTATGCTTCCGTTGTCGCTGTACAGTATATCATTTCTATACCTTGAACCGTTAAAAAGCGAATTTGCTTTCACATCAAGATTATCCTTTGAAACTAAGGGAAAGATTGCAGCCCTAAAAGGAGAGATGGCACTGTTCATAGAAAGCCATACTCTCTGCTCATCTTTTCTGAATGAAGAAAATAAGAGAAGGTAAAACAGCCTGTCTGTTCCCATAGATATTTCAAATACCTGCGGTATCTTTCCGTCTACCCTCAATCCCTTTGCACCATATTCTTCGTATGCTAAAAGATCATGCTCTCCGCGGTTATTGCATGCAACAAGCTCTATCCAAGAATCCTGTTTCCTTATTTCGATGTCAAAAGATTCCTTTGAATAAAATGCTTTGTCCTCATAAAGTTTTCTGTACCTTATGTCTTCGTTCTTGAATCCTACCCTAAGAAGGAACTCATGCACTTTTGATATTCCATACGCAGTGACCTTGCTTTTTATTACCCCTTTTGAAAGAGCATCATTAATGGATATCTGGCTTAATCCGCTGTCATTTTTATCGTATAAATTTATTTTATAGTCGTTATCGATTTTGAAATTATCCTCTGCGAAGAATATCTCTATATCATTCTGATAGAACTCTCTCTGTCTCAAAAGATTGTTTCTTGGAGATATCTCATTCCTGAAGGCCTTACCTACCTGAGCTATAACCATTGGCAGCTTTTTGCCATAAGATTCGAAGACTCTTTTAAAATCAAGAAATATTGACTGACATGCTTCTGGTCTAAGATAAGCTGGAAGATCATCTCCAACCTTTACAGAAAACATCGTTCCGAATTTCTTTATGCCATCTAATTCTCCTCCGCACTTGCTGCACTTTATCGAATATTCTTTTATGTACTTTAGATATTCTTCTTCAGTCAAACCCTCAAAGTTTTTGCTGCTATCCTTCTCCTCTAAAAGCTTGTCTACTCTGTAAACAGCACCGCACTTGCTGCACTTTATCTCCATGTCGAAAAAGTTAGCCTCGTGACCTGAAGCCTGGAGTACTATCTTTGGGAGGGTAACACTTCCTGAAATCTCAAAACCATTCATTGAATAGATAGTCTGCCTCCACTGATCCAGCAAATTATTGAAGATTCTTACGCCTATCGGCCCGTAGTCCCAAAAACCAGCGATATTATCACTGAACACTTCTGCAGAATGAAAAAATATCCCTCTTGAAAGTGCTATTTTTAAAAGTTCGTCATCTCTCTCTTCTTTTTTATCCATTTAATGAAATGAAGTTAGTGACTTAAATTTATTATCTTCTGCTTCTTTTGCTGCTTCTTTTCTTTTTAGCTGCTTTCTTTTCGCTTATTTTTTTATTATTTTTAAGGTTTTTTGAATATAATCTGTATTCAAAGAGTATGCCCGCAAGTACTACTCCTATTGCTATCCCCAAAACTATAAAGCTTACCTCCTCCAATAAAGGAGCTATAGGAGTTGAAACTGGTATTGGCTGAAGCGAAGGAGTGTATGGTATAAGGCTAACGTTTGATAATAATATGCCAAGCTGTGTAAATCCCCTAGCCTCTGTTTCAAAAAGCAGGTACTCTGAGAAATCTGAATTACTTACATTTGAAGAATTATAAAACTGATTTCCAAAGTAATAATAGCTTATCCCCAGGAAGGGAGTAACTCCTCTTGCTTCTGCGGAATTTATTAAATCTAAGGTTGCAACTGCACTTTGATTGCTTATTTGAGATAACACTGAGATATTGATAAGACTATTCTCTTCTATAAGCATCTGCGCTACACTTATTGATTCTATGGATGCGAACATTGAAGAAATGTAATTTCCACTGTAATATCTAGACTGTGCAGAACTTAGATAAGACTGCATTTCGGATATTTCCGATGGAAGGTCTACTCCTAATAAATTCGCATAATCATTATAAGAAGATGCTTTGTAAAGGTAGTAATTGCTTAATATCTCGTACTGGGACTGTGAGAAGTTTGAGCTTCCTTTTGGAAGTATTGAAACCCAGAAGTAAGCAGTTTCTGCTTTCACTGTTGCAAGCGAATAGTAATATATTGCATTTTGTAGATTTCCTGAAGAAAGGCTTTGGATCGAATCATTTAGGTAATTTCTTGCCTGCATGAGCCTGTCAAAAGCTATAAACTTAAGTATTAACGTTGAAGAGTTCGAAACGTAATTATCTGAGATGTTGTTCTCTATGCCTGTTATCGTAGAGTTTTCCTGTGATATTAAATTATTTACAAATGAATCTTGATTTGAAGCCGGCAAAGTTTCAAGCAGTTTTGCCTGTAATATATCTGAAGAGGAGGTTATCATGCTACTGGCTGCGACATAGTAACTTCCATTCGCTGCTTCCGTCTTCTGCGCAGACATGTCTGAAGCAGCTTCATTTATAAGTAACTGTATAGATGAATTGCTGCTGCTAACACTTGGTAAAGAGGAATATAAACTATTCTGATAAGAATTAAACTGAATGTAAGTCTGTTTCATCAATGCAATGTAAAGACTCGTTTGTATGCTGTAATTAACTGTTGGAGTTACATTGTAGCCAGTAAAGTACTGGAATGCTTGATATTCAGAGCTTACAGGCACTGGAATCTCCCCATGCGCTTCATCATACGAAAGTGCAGCCGATGATATACTATCAGTAGACGGATAAAGAAACGTTTTTATATGCTGATTTGCAGCCGCTTCCGACTTCTGTGAAACATCTCCTACTATTCCAACGCTGCCATCAGGATTTGCAGTACCTGTCATTGCAACATTTTTATTGAGAGGTTTGCCGGAAAGTATGGACATAGCAGCCATTGTAAATGCAGAACCTGCACTTGGCCCTCCTACTTCTACTGATGATGAAGTTATGTAATAATAGAAATTATAGTCATTGCAGTTTATATCAAGAAGCTGGCATGCAAGCTGTGCAGACAATACTGCCTGTGCCTGCGTATCAATCTGTGTAAGCGGAGTTGAGCCTAGGAATACTTTACCTGTACCGTTTGTTATTGTAAGATTAAGAAGAGCAGGTACTCCAACCAATGTGCCATTTGATGAATTTGTAACTCCAAAAATGTACAGGCTTGTAGATCCTATTACTTCCTGAGTTCCCTGAGCATGTACTGCTCCAACTAATAAAAATGAAATTATAAACAATGAAACAAGTAAGCGTTTCGAATTCATTTATTTAATAATAAGCTAATCATTTATAAAGTTTACAGAAAAAGACGCTCTTTAATTTATAAAAAGAGACAATACCTTCATTTAAAATGATAAAATTAATAATAAACGCTGATGACTTCGGGCATTCTGTTATATTCAATACTGAGATAATAAAGCTCTTAAAGGAAGGCAAGATAAAGTCTACTACTGTCATGGTTAATAGAGTTGACTACAAACAGGATAAACAAATCGAAGAACTGAAAACCCTTAGAAAAAAGGATACAAGCATAGGGATACATTTCGAAATGGATGAAAATGGAAACTTGAAAAGTCAAATAGAACAGCAGTACTCTCTGTTTCTTAATATCTTTGGTTTCTCCCCATCACATTTCGATATACACATGCCAAAATACAGGCTGATGGAGAAGGCTGCAGTTGAAATAATAAACTTCGGGAATGAAAGAGGCATAGCCGTAAGGAATCTTGGCATTAATAAAATCGGAAAACATACCAGTGAAAAGGCATTCTTCGCGACAAATCACAGTATAGAAGAGATTTATGATTACATTAAAAATATGGAAGAAGGAAAAAGCTATGAGATAATAGTTCATCCTGGTAGATTTGACCCGGAATCGAAGTCATCACTTAACAAGGAAAGGGAGAAGGACATAGAAAAAGTTAATCTTATCAACGAAAAGATAAGGTCGTATCCTGAAATAAAACTGATAAGCTATCTTAATCTATAATTAGGAAAAGCTGCCGGATTCAAGTTTATTCTTAAAGTTCTGCAGTGCTTCTATAAGCAGCGGCAGTTCATCAAAATTAACAGTTAAGCTGGTTTTTATTCTTTCTTCTTCCTTTCCATCCTTATCTGTAGTATATCCCTTTTTTATGCTTATGAACGTTATTTCCTTTTCTCCTTCTGTTCCTTTTGTAAGTCCTATCTTTATAAAATTCCTCGAACCCTCTCTTGTTATTTTTTCCACTGGTTCATTTATATCCTTGAATTCCATAGAAAAACTAAGTAAACATAAGATTTAAGCATTTCCGTGCGGTGAAATAGAATAAAAGAAACTATTTTTCAAGAAGCTTCTTTGCGGTTTCGATGTCTTCCTTTGTCTTTATGCTCAGCCATCCGCCGTTGTATATGTAACCAAAAAGCAAACCATCTTTTGCAAGCAATGGCAGTAAATCAGTCTTTATGTTCCAGTCTAGATCACCGGGAGGGATGTATTTGAAAACATCTTGATCCAATAGGAAAATAGAAGTAGGTATCAGCTTTGAATTTACCGGTTCGGGCAATTTTTCGTACGTGAGTATCTTGCTTCCTTTCAATGTTACTCTGTCCTTTGTCGGAAATGAAACGTCGGTAGGCATATATATTGCCACAGAAGCAGGACTATTATGTGCCATGTGAAATTTAAGCATGTCCCTTAAGTCAATGTCAAATACTGCATCGCCAGTTACAAACAAAGTGGTTGTGCCAACATACTGCTTTACCCTTTCAAGGGCCTTGGCACTTCCTTTTAGGTTATTGTCATCTATGTACTTTATGTCAACCCCATAGCCTTCTCCATTTTTCAGTATCGAAAATATCTGCTTCAAAAGATCGGTCTTTCCCGATATCAGTATACTCCTAAAGTTATTTACCCTAAGCTTTGAAATAATTCTTTCTATGACAGTAGCCTCTCCTATCTTGACCAAAGGCCTGTAATAATCTGTTCCATTAACGATAAATTCTCCCCCGCACAGTATTATTGCGGTGTTTTGTTTCTCAAAATATTTTCGGAGTATGTCCTCAACGGCTTCGCTCTTAGACCTATAATAGATATTATCAACTAAAGAGTCAAGCTTCGCAACTACATCTGCATCAATTGTAAACGAAGTTCTTGCTTTCATATAATTAGTTAGTCTTCCTTGGTTTAATACTTAGCTTAAACGTATATATAAAAATAACTATTTAAGAAAAGTTTAAATACTAACAAAGTCATTAGGAAATGTAAATAAAATACTAAGATTCTTATATGAGCATAGTAAAAACAGGAACAACGACATTGGGATTAGTGTACAAAGACGGCGTAGTCCTGGCAGCAGACAGAAGAGCAACCGCAGACCATATAGTCGCTAACAAGAACGCAGAAAAGGTCATGGCTATAAGCAACAGAATAGGTATAACAACTGCTGGTATGGTTGCTGATTTGCAGGCCATGGTAAGGTTAATGAGATCAGAACTTACACTTTATGAGATAAGGTCCGGTTCAAAACTGGATACTGACGGAGCAGTAAGCTTATTGAGCGCAATACTTTTCAATAAAAGACTTTCCTTGAATTTGATTTACGGTGAGTTTATAATAGGAGGATACGACGGCGAGCCTAAGCTGTTCTCCATAGATGAAGCAGGAGGACAGGGAAAAGACAAATTCACTGTAACAGGCAGCGGCGGAATATTCGCTTTGGGTGTACTTGAAGGGGATTACAAAGATAACATGACTGAAGAAGAAGCAATAAAACTAGCATATAAAGC
>JAJZOB010000019.1 GCA_021852135.1 Nanobdellota archaeon | reverse complement strand
CCTGTTGCCGATGTCAAGTATACTTTGCTTATTGTCAAGGAATTTGCGTTGTTTGGTATGGGTCCTGCTATCACTGCTATCTTGTAGCCTAGGTTGTTGCATAAGCTTGATGAGACTGTGAACGGTGCAAATCCGGAGCTTGTGAATGTTACGCTTGAAGAAGGATTGAAGATTCCCATTGAGTATAAGATTACTGCGACTATGACTATAATTAGAATTGCCCAGCCGTAGGTCATCATGTACTCTAATGCTGACTGGGATCTTTTGGAATTTAATGAAAATAATTTATTGCTCTCTGACTCTCTGGAAAACGCTTTAAATGGCATATTATTTATATAAAAACGAGGGATATAAATATTTCTTTGCCTTGAAGGAGTTGCCTTCTTGATTAATAGTAAAACTGAAAAGTAATTACCAATTCTAATAAAAACTTACAAAAAAATTTAATTTATATTTAGCAGCCATTTCCATAATGGAATAATATAAACTTTTTTGCCATGAAGCGTAATTTCGTCCTCCTGTTTATACGTCAATATCATTCCATTATCCAATGAAAATTCAGACATTGCTTCTTCTAGGCCGCTAAATTCTCTTTCTCTGTTTTCATCGTTTACTTGATAACATACTTGTATGGCAGAAACTATTTTATTCTTTTCTTTTACAAGAAAATCACATTCTTTTTTCCCCTTAAAATAAAATATACTTTTATGATTTCGCCTTAAGCCAAGAAAAGCTAAATTTTCCAATAGCCTACCTTTATCTTCTGCATTTGAAATTGAATTAGCAAGTGTTAAGCCGTTGTCAACCGAATACACTTTTTTAGGATTGATAGCCTGCTTTCTTAAAGAATAGTCAAATTTTGGGATAGTAAAAATAAGATAGCTATCCTCTAAGTAAGACACAAAAGAAACGGCGGTATTTACGGACCCCACACCAAATAAATTGCTAAGACCGTTATAGGTAAATTCTCTGCCTACGCTGGAAAGTAAATAAATGGCCATTTTTGTCAGAACCTGCTGACTTCTTATTTTATATCTAGATAATATATCTCTTGAGATTATATCATTAAGAAGAGCAGTCAATATTGTACTATCGCCAAACCTTAAGTACTCTGGAAAACCACCCTCATTAAAATATTCATCAAAAGACCTTAAAGAAGCTTTCAATTTTTTGAATTCTAAGAACTCTTTAAATGAGAATGGAAATAGTTCGTATATTAAGTTTCTTCCTGTAAGCTTAGTGCCTAATTCTTTACTCAACAAAGAAGCATTTGAACCAGTAATTATGAATTTTCCTTCGGAGTTCAATCTACTTCTTACAAAAGCCTCCCAATCCTTTACGTTCTGAATTTCATCAAACAGATAATAATCACTCTCGCCAAAAGCCTCTTTTAGAACCTCGTCGAGCCTCACCAAGTCCTGTGCGTCTATCCCTTTAACTCTTGGGTCTTCAAAATTAAAATAGTAAAATTTTCTTAATTTTTTGGCGGCTTGCATAGCCAAAGTACTCTTGCCACTTCTACGTATACCTGAGATTATCAGCGCAAAGCCTTGCCTGAAGGCTATTTTATTGAGTAATTCCCTATCTATGCCGTAATCAAACCTTTTTAGGTTTTTAGCCTGACTCTTTGCGACTTCCTCTAAGACACTTTTTAGTATCATGATTAAATGCATGCATTACAAGTATATAAATTTATGCATTAGTAATATACAGAATTATGCATTACTATTATACAAAATAACTTACTTTAAGGAAAGGGATTTTCAAATTACATACTTTGAATAAAATATATATGAAGTTGCCAAATTCCCATCGTGAGTTGTGCCTTCAAATAATAAGATAGAACAATTATTTCATTCCTTTTATCAGTTTCTGGCCCATTAAATCAGAGTATGTAACCTGTGTACCATCTTTCATTTTATCCTTTAATTCATCTGGTATGTCTGCATCAAAAACTTCATAAGATTCCATGTCCATTAACTGTGCTTTTCCATCATTAAGGCTGATAACCTGTGCGATTCTTTTTTCTATTATTGGAATTTTGGCCCTGTCGTCAGCAGACATTACAAAAACTCTTTTTTTACCATCTATAACGCCAACGGCCTCGACTCTTGCCTTTGCATGCCCGTGCTTTCCGGGAGCACTAAGTGCTAGATCAGTTATTTTGCAGATGAATTGATCATCTACTAATATTGTGTCTCCCTTTCTCAATTCATTTATACTGGCTACTTTGAAATCCATACTTCTGTTTGCTATTTTTAACATATAAATATTGCTTTTTTTGCAAAATGCTTAAAAATGGCAAAAAATAAAAGTATTGTAGCGCAATAAATTTAAATATAGTGCATACGATAATAAGGCATGGAAGAAAAAAAAGATTATTCTAAGTTAGCAATCGAATACTCTAGAAAGTACAGAGGAAAGATAGAAATAAAACCCACCTTGAAAATAGGCTCTTTAGATGACTTGTCAATAGTTTACACACCTGGAGTAGCGGCTGTGTCTACTGCTATAAGCAATGACAGCCGTTTGGCGTGGGATTTGACCTGGAGAGGCAACACAATATTTATAGTTACAAACGGAACAAGGGTCCTTGGCTTGGGAGATATCGGCCCTCTAGCCTCATTGCCGGTAATGGAGGGCAAATCATTGATATACAAGGAATTTGGAGGGGTAAATGCAGTGCCAATACCTATAGAAACGAAGGAAGTAGACGAATTCATAAACGTGGTAAAAAACATCTCGGTAACCAGCGGAGGTATACATTTAGAGGATATAGAATCGCCATTCTGCTTCGAAGTACTGGAAAGACTACGAGAGGAATTGAAGGTTCCGGTATGGCATGATGACCAGCAGGGAACTGCTGCTGCAACCCTAGCAGGTTTAATAAATGCCACAAAACTTGTTGGTAAAGACCTTAAGAAAAGCAAAATAGTCATGATAGGCGCAGGGGCTGCAAACATTGCACTGTTTAATATCCTTGAGAAATACGGCGTAGATACCGGCAATATAATAATAGGGGATAGTAAAGGCCCGTTGTATGGAAGCAGAGATGACGTGGAGATAATAAAAACAACAAATAGGTGGAAATACGAAATAATGAAAAAATCAAATAAAGAATCGATTAACAATGCAGATAACTCATTTGAGGGTGCTGACATCGTGATCGGATTCAGCAGAGAAGGGGCAATAAAACCAGAGTGGATAAAGAAAATGAATTCAAAGCCCATAGTCTTTGCAAATGCTAATCCAAATCCAGAAATCCTGCCGGAAGAAGCTTACAAGGCCGGAGCTTATATTGTTTCAACGGGTAGATCTGACTATCCAAATCAAATAAACAATAGCCTTATATTCCCTGCAATTTTCAGAGGAGTACTTGACTCAAAAGCCAAAAAAATAGATGATTACACTGCTATAGCGGCTGCTGAAGAACTTGCACTTTTTGCCCAGGAAAAAGGATTAACGAATGATTATATAGTTCCAAATATGGAGGAAAGAGAGGTATTCCCAAGAATAGCTGCAAGAGTGGCTGAGGATGCAGTAAAAAGAGGACTGTCAGACATGAGAGAAGATAGAGAATACTTTTATAATAAAGCAAAAGAGATTATTGGTTTAAAATAAACCTTATTAAGACTTAATACTATACTTTTAGAAAGCCTTCTTTAATCCTAAACATCTACATTCTAATCTTAGTAAGCTGCCATAAATCAGTATGATATTGAGAGACTTTCTTTTTATACTTTATAAGGTAGGTTTTAATAAACTGTTTTCATTGGTCACCCTATTTCAATTTATTGGCCCTACTAGCCAGTCAATGCAATAAAATACAAACTACCTGTACTTGTAGCCTATATCATCGTATGATAACAACTTTACAGATGAACTGCTTGCCAGTAGCCTGCTTCCAATAACATAGGTTATCTCGCTTTCTTCAGCTGCCTTTGCTATTTCATCAGTTACCAAGCCGTCAAGAACGAGCATGTATATGTTCTCTAGGTTAAGTATCGCATCTTCAACGCCTTTGTAAGGTATTCTTCCAAGTATCTCAAACTTGTTGTTAACAAGGAATGCCCCTCTTGTGCCGATTATATCATTCACTAAAGGCGTAACCTTTTCCCTTATTTCTGGCGGCACGTCTACTGGTGCAGATTGAGCTGCCTTTTTCGGAGCAGATGATTCCCTCTTAAGTGAAGGATCATACTCTTCAATAGGGACTTTGGCACGCAATGCCTGATTTATCTCCTTCTTTGAAAGTTCTTCCACTTCGGTTCCAGAAGGAGCTTTTGCTATGAAGTCTACGTGTCCTTGCTGCATGAAAGAATTTATTATCATGTCTCCGCCTCTGTCTCCATCAACGAACAAGGTAACTATCTTCTTCCTGCTTAATTCAATTACAGTCTTTGGTATGTTAGTTCCATTCATTCCTATTATGTTTGAGAAACCGTGCTTAAGCATGTTCATTACATCGGCTCTGCCTTCTACCACAATTATCTCTTCCGAATCCTCTAGATCCGGACCGGCGGGCAACTTTTCAGAGCCGTATTCCACAAACTCCTTCTGCCTTACCTCTTCATAGAGTTTCTGCAGCAATTCCGTAGTATCAACTTCAGAAACTTTCATAGCTTCCTCAAGAAGTTTCTGGGCCCTGTTCATTATGTATTCTCTCTTGGAGATTCTAACATCTTCTATTTTGTCAACTGAAACCGTTGCCTTTGAAGGCCCTATCCTGTCTATGGTCTCTATAGCCGCACCTATCAAAGCGGTCTCTGCCATGCCCAACGAAGTTGGTATGGTTATTTCACCATTGGTTTTTCCCCCAGCTGATGAACTTTCTACATTTATCCTTCCTATTTTACCATTTTTCTGCGCTTCTCTTAAATCTAATTCCTCACCCAATAGACCCTCTGTCTGACCGAATACCGCGCCTATAACATCTGGTTTATCAATCAGACTGTCAGCGGTAAACTTTGCATGAAGGATATACTTAAAAGAAGTAGGTCCTATCTTTGCCATAATTCAACACCTCCTATTCATTCAAAAAGGCCCACTCAGGCCAAATTGTTAATCGTGATTTAAGGTCTAATAGACCAAAGTCACTTTGTATGACTTACAATATTATTATTAGACTTTTCAAGGTTTATATAGCTTTCCAGCCGTAAAAAGCAGCTTAATTAACCGAGGATAGAGATACTTGAATTGTTGCGTTTTCTGTAAAGCCGCTGAATTTATAGATAGTTACGGGGCAGGAATTATTGGCAATAGGGCAATAAATCTTTGTAAGATTGTAAAAACCAAAAGGAAATGTTATATTTGCATAGAAATTTCCAGGCTGTAAAACATTTATGGACTCTGGCAGGTAAGGCCAGCTCAATTCTACAGTTTGATTTGGTAGAAGTTTAGCTATGCTTATAGCATCGCATGAAACTATGTTCTTTTCGTAAGTAAGATTTGCTATGCTTTCGGGGTATACATTACCTGAAAATGCGGACTCGCATCCTGAGAGATATCCAATTGTTGAATTCCCGCCGTTAGTTAGCTTTACATTGAGATAAAGTTCATTAGTGGAATTGTCAAAAACACTGCTTACATTTATAACGTTTATTGGATAAACCGCTTTTGAAATATTTGTGAGAGTCCAGCCTGTAATTCCAACTGACATTTTATTAGTAATTTTAGCAGTCAATGCATAATAAACAAGAAGCAGAGCAAATATGATTATAATAAACACAACAAAATATGTACTTATATTATTGTTTTTATTGCGGGTATTCATTAGTTTATTAGAATAGAGTGACTTAAATATTTTAAGTTAAGCTTTATATATGATAAAAATTTCATATAATAATGCTTCAAGACATAAAAAAGGTTATAGCTACGAAACGCTACGCATTGATGTTTTCCATTATATTTACTACGGTGTTTATTCTCTATTTTTACCTATTAGAAAGCTCAGCAACGGGGATAATAGACTTTGGATCCTACTACATTTACTTTGATCTAATCTCCGCAGTTGTAATATCTTTTTTAATCGGCCTGGTTATAACCCTGAATGTTTATTCATATAAATTAAAGGCAAAGACAAGCAAAAAGCTGACTTTAAGCTCTGTATTAGGGGCGATACTTCCAAGCACCTTATGCTGTACAAGCGTCATACCTTCATTAATGGCTGTGCTTGGATTTTCAACTTTTTTTATAGTCGGAAACACTGGAAAACTGCAGTCAATATTTTCCATTTACGCACCGGAGTTTATTACAGCTGGAGCCGTAATAGCATTTTTGGGATTGATGCAGATAACAAAAAACATCAACGCAAGCTGTAAAATAAAGTTTGTTCAAGAAGACTGCTGCGAGGCTAAAGAATGAAAATAAAGATAAAATATGTTTTATATGTTGTTGTAGCAGTAATAGCTTTGGCAATTGTATTGAATTTCTTTGTGCTAAACCATGCAAAACAGACCAAGTACCTTTCAGTTGGTGAAACTGCTCCGAATTACACATTTCAGCTTGCCAATGGCAGCACGGAAAGCCTTAACAGCTATGGCGGGAAACCGCTGCTTTTATGGTTTGTAGCAACTTGGTGCAGCACCTGTGCGCAGGGAAACACTGCGCTAGCAGATAACCTTGCGTTCTTTAAGGAGCACAACGTAAAGATTATAGAGCTGGAGCAGTACGATGACCTTGGAAGCCCTGGTCCGTCCATCTCCCCATTCATTTCGAAATACGGAAACAACAACACTTATGTGACAGGAGGGGTTGCAAGCTACAATATGACTGTGGCTTATAACACCCCTCCTGAATTTCAGCTTGACATTTATTACCTGATAAGCCCTAGTGGAAAGATAGTATATGTTGGGGAAGACCTTGCAAACGGAATAGCAAATCTTGAAAGTATAATATCAAAAGATGGTTTATGAAAAATGCACCTGATCTTTTCTTTGATGCATTTGCAAATAAGAATAGATTCGACATACTCATGCAACTGAAAAACAAAGAAAGGTGTGCAGGAGACCTTCAACAAACTCTAGGGGTAGAGCAGACTAACTTATCACACGATCTTAAATGCCTGCTTAACTGCAAATTTATAAGCGTAAGAAAAGAGGGAAGAAAAAGAGTTTACAGAATAAACAATGAAACCAAAGAACTAGTTGACGAAGTAGCGAAGCATGTTAAAAATTATGAAACTTACTTGAAGAAATGCGGTGTACTTAAAGAGGAAAAAAATGGAAGGATATGAATATGCAATAATAGGGCATGGTGCTGCCGCCTTCGCTGCTGCATTGAAGGCAGATGAATCAGGAATAAAGACAGTAATGATAGGAAAAAATGAAACCAAGGGTGCAGTGCTTGGCGGAACATGCGTAAATGTCGGATGTGTTCCAAGTAAACGACTGATAACGGTGGGAAACTTCCTGGATAAAATAAATACAAAAAGATTTGATGGTTTATCTTATTCCACAAAGGTAGAGAACTTCAATAAGATAATGCAAGACAAGAAATTTCTCGTTGGAAGCATGCGTTTTTCAAAATACCAAAAAGTACTTGGAAAACTTAAGAACGTAAAGTACATCAACAGCTTTGCAAGCTTCAAGGATAAGAACACAGTAATGGTCAACGGACAGGAGATAAAAGCAAGGAAAATACTTATAGCAACGGGCGCAAGGGCCAAAGTACCTGAAATAGACGGAATAGAAAAGATAAAGTACCTCACAAACGAAGAGGCCCTTTCAATGAAAAAGCTGCCAAAATCAATTATCATTGTGGGGGGAAGAGCTCTTGGACTTGAATTCGCGCAGATGTTTACCCATTTCGGCGTAAAGGTCACTTTATTGCAGAGAAGCGAAAGAATACTGCCAAACTGGGAACCTGAAGTAAGTTATTATCTTGAGCAGTACCTGAAAGAAGAAGGAGTAAACATAATAACAAACGTTAAAATAGACAAAGTTTCAAAATATCAAGAAGCCGTAAAAGTTCATTTTTCAGTGAAGGGAAAAGAACAAGATGTGAAGGCAGAAGAAATACTGCTTGCCACTGGAAGAACTCCAAACATAGAAAAATTGAATTTAAATAAGGTGGGAATAAAATTAAATGAGCTTGGTTTCATAAAAACAGACAAGTACATGGAAACCTCTGTCAAGGGGATATATGCTGCAGGCGATGTAACTGGAGAACCTATGCTGGAAGCATTGGCAGCCGCAGAAAGCAGCAAGGCAACTGTAAATGCATTTAGCGGCAAAAAACTTGCAATAGATCTGAATTCCGTACCTTCTGCCGTTTTTACGTTTCCGGAAGCGGCAAGAGTGGGATTAACAGACAAGGATGCAAATGGCAAAGGCATAAAATGTGCTTGCAGGCCGGTAATGTTCAAGGATTTAGCAAAGGCAGGGATAATAAAGGATACTAGAGGGTTAATAAAGATGGTAATAAATGCCAAGACAAAACGTATACTTGGTGTAGAGATAGTAGGAGAAAACGCCGCGGATTTAATACATGAAGCTGTATTGGCAGTAAAATTCAAGCTTACAATAGATGATATAATTGACACTGTGCATATGTTCCCAACCCTAAGCGAGATAATCAAGTTAGGAGCTTTGTCATTTTACCATGATGTAGAGGACTTAAGCTGCTGCAGCGAATGATGTAGAATTAATTTACCACTTCCTCTAGCAATTCGATATAAGGTTCATCGCTTGATATCCTTATTTTTGAATTCAGGGGTATAAGCATCTGATCATCGCCATGTCCAAATGGCAAACCATACAAGGAAGGTTTTTTCAATTCCAGCATATAATCTTCAATTATTTCTTCCATCGAAGGCAGAACTTCCTCTGACTTAGGTATATCAGTAAAATCACCGAATACAAAGCCATTGAACTTGTCTAATGCTTTTGCCAATTTCAACCTGAAAAGATACCTGTCAACGTCACCGGAGGTGGTAGCAATGTCCTCAAAAAAGGCTATCTTTCCCCTTGTATCTGGCATGTAATCTGTTCCTATTAACGAAGCAAATAGAGAGATATTTGTTCCCTCACTTACCCCCTCCATCTTACCCGGAACAATATACTTGACTACACGGTTTATGTTATTTGCTATGTCTTTGGATTCTCCTTTCAGCACTGAAAGAACATTCTGAAAAGAGGGTTTACGCATCTCATCTGAATCTACCCCCGGCATTGGCCCGTGAAACGTGATCAAACCAGTTATTTTATGAAGCGCAAGATGCAATGCTGTTATATCGCTGTATCCAATAAATATTTTTGGATGGGACTTTATCATGTCATAGTCTATGTCTGAAAGTATTCTCATAGAGCCGTATCCCCCTCTAGCGCAGAAAATTGCATCTACAGAATCATCCTTAAAAGCGTTATTAAACTCAGCTGCCCTGTCTTTGTCCGGGGCGGCCAAATCTGCCCTTTGCACAAGCCTACGAAGATTTTCTCCTAAAGATACTCTAAATCCGAATTTTTTAAGCAGGTTTATACTAGTTGACAGCTCTTTAAGATCTGGCGGACTTGCTGGAGCTATTATTTTTATATTTGAATTAATCTTTAGTTTTGGAGCTTTTATAACCATTCTATTACTAGAATTTGATAAAATTAAAGCTTTTTATAATAGATATTTTCTTAGAAGACCTTAAGACATATGCAAATACTTATACTAGCAGCTGGTGAATCTTCGAGATTTTGGCCTTTCTCCGAGATCTGCCACAAGTCACTTTTGAAAGTCGGCGAAAAAACGCTGCTTGAACAAACCATAGAGGGTTTGAAAGGCCATGAAGTTGTACTTGTTATAAACAAAAAAACAACTTTAAGCGATGAAATCGTAAAAAACAATAATATAAAAATAATCCTACAAGACGAACCAAAAGGAATGGCCGATGCTATAATAAAATCAAAATCTATAGTAAAGGATGAATTTCTCGTTATAATGCCCTACTACATAAACATAAAAGAGCATCTGCAAAAGCTAATTAAGACAGGCGCGCCTGCAGTAGCCGTTAAAAAGTATGAGGAAGAGGATGAAAAAACGCACGGAATTGCAAAAATAGAAAAGAATAAAATCGTAGAAATAAGGGAAAAGGAGAAATTCAACGGCGCGGAAAATTCTATTATTGGAGTGTATAAACTCAATAAGGGTATAATAAGCAGATTAGAAAAGGCGCAAAACTCGAAGTACACTTTTGAGAATATACTCAATGAAATAGCAAAAAAAGATGGATTAAATTATTTTGAATTGGAAGGCCTGCCTTCGTTGAAATATGTGAGTGATTTGCTGTCAATTAAAAAATTTGTTTATTCCAATGTAAAACAAAAAAGGAAAATCGAAAAGACTGTAAAGAAAAATAACGTCTTTATTGAAACTTCGGTTATACTTGGTAAAAACGTAAAGATAGGAAACAACGTATCAATAAAAGGCGAAACCTATGTAGGGGACAATTCATTCATAGGCGATAACTCATTAATAAGAGACAGCATAATAGGGGAAAACGCGGAAATAGGCTTCGGAACCGAGATTGCAAGATCCATAATAATGGATAATACGCACATACACAGTGGTTTTGTAGGAGACAGCATAATCGGACAGAACTGCAGACTTGGTGCCAATTTTATAACTGGTAACAGAAGAATCGACAGAAAAACCATAAAAATAGAGATCAAAGAGGGGTATGACACTGAGTTAACGCGCTTGGGAGCGATAATGGGTTACAATGTCAAGACAGGAATAAACACATCGGTTATGCCTGGTACACTGATAGGAAACGGTTCAATCATAGGATCAAATACTGAAGTTAAAGGCAGGGTGGAATCAAACAAATTGGTTTACAGTAAAAAAGAAAATGTGGAAAAACAAATATGAAAACGGTAACCATAATAGGAGGAAGCGGCGCAAGAAATACATTAAAAGCACTTAGAAAGATAAAGGGTATAAAAATAAACAACATAGTAACGATGTTCGATTCCGGGGGGTCTACAGGCTACTTAAGAAAAAAGTTCGGAATATACGCCCTTGGGGATTTGAGGGATAGGATACTTGCAGTTTCAGAAAATCAAATATTGAGAGACATAAGCTCACAGAGAATAGAAATGCATGGGATAAAACATAATGTTGGAAATTTATTACTTTACAGCCTTGTCAAAGAATATGACAAGGATTATCTGAAAATAGCCAAAGACATCTTCAAAACACCGAAGAATATCGAGTTTATACCGGTTGTTGATGATATAACCTGCGCCGCAAATCTTGTTATAAAAACGGACAAAGGCGATTTGATAGGGGAAGACAGTCTTGACAGAAATTCAGACGAAGAATTAAGGATCAAGGACATAAAGCTTGATAAAAAAGTGAATATAAGCAGTTCTGCTGCAGATTCGATACTAAAGTCAGATTTCCTTATTTTTGGGCCAGGAGACGTATACTCATCAATTCTACCAAATACGTTAGTAGACGGCTTTGATGATACTATTGCAAAATCAAATGCCAAGAAAATACTTATTGTAAATATAATGAACAAGAAATCAGAAACAAACGGATTTAAAACATCGGATTTCGTAAAGCTTTTTGAAAACAGAGGCATAAAGATGGATTATGTATTGATAAATGACAAGGTTATGCCCATAAAAAACATAAAAGGTAAATACGGAAACTTCTCTGGCTGGGTTAAAAACGACTTGGTTGATAAAAAAGCTATAAGGGGAGATTTCATAAACGAAGAGGTACCCTACGAACATGATCCAGACAAGATATTAATGCCATTAAAGCGCATTATACGGTAATGCGGAAAACTTATACAAGATATCAAAAAATCAGGTTTATTAATCCTTAAATACAACTATTTATATGGGGATTAGCGTTTATGTGTTCAAAGAGACTAATTATTACAAGAACCTTTATTCAATTATAGAGGAAAACGAGGGGAAAAAAATCATAATAATTAATACAAACAAACCTGCAGATATGATTTTAAATGATATGAAGA
>JAJZOB010000039.1 GCA_021852135.1 Nanobdellota archaeon | reverse complement strand
TAAACAGCGTTGATCCAATAACAATATTCAATGAGTTTCTTACCAGTAAACGCATATTTAAAAACAAAGAGGTTTTGTCTTCTTCCTTTATCCCGGATGAAATAATGCACAGAAATACAGAAATAGCCGTCATGTCGAGAATCATGGCCCCTAGTTTGATATTTGAAGACATTTCTAATGTTTTGGTTTACGGGTTTTCAGGAACCGGTAAATCCTTAGTTACAAAATATGTCGGTAAGAAATTAGCAAGCTCCGCAGAGGAGAAAAAAGTAAACGTACTTCCCGTTTATATGAACTGCAGGTTGGAAAACAATAATACAGAATATAGATTGATAGCAAATTTATGTGCTGTTTTTAACATAAATGTTCCGGAAAGCGGTCTTTCAGTAAATAGTTTATATAAGAGGCTTATAAAAATAATAGATGCCGAAAGCACCTATCTTATTCTCATCTTGGACGAAATAGAAAAACTTATACAGCATGCAGGCGATGGTGTATTGTACAGTCTTCTTAGACTGAATGAATCTCTTAAGCATGCAAAGATCTCTATAATTGGTATATCAAATAACATTGACTTAAAGGCTTCTCTAGATCAAAGAGTAAGAAGTTCTTTAAATCCTGTTGAAATCATCTTCAAGCCATATAATGCAGAAGAGATATTCAATATCTTATTGACTCGTTCAAAAGAAGCATTTTATGAAAATGCAATAAGTGAGGGGGTTCTAAGGAAATGCGCGGCGATAGTTGCACAAGAACATGGAGATATAAGAAAGGCTCTGGATCTGTTAAAGGTTGCAGGGGAAAGGACACAACAGCTTGGTAAATCTGTTATAACTGAAGAGGAATTGGATAACGCTGCAGAAGCTCTCGAACAAAATATAACCGAAGGTATGATTAAATCTATGACTAGGCAGAGCAAATGCATACTTCTTTCTATCATTTCAGTTGCAAGGAACAAAAGAATGGGCAGAGTGTACAGCGGAGAGGTTTATGATACCTATCTTAAACTTTCCGAAAAGTTCGGACTTAAGAAACTGACATTTAGACGCATTTCCGACTTAATTGCAGACATGGATTATAATTCTTTAGTCATGTCTCGTATAAAGAGTCATGGTAGATATGGCAGAACAAGGGAATTAAACATCGCATTCTCTCCTTCCATAATAAACAAGGCAGAGATGATAATAAAAGAAGAGTTAAATATTACTACTTAATAAAAGCATAAAACTAAAGGCTTAAATACTAGTTCATTTCATGAGACATTATATCTAAATAAATGGAGGTAATATGGGATTTATGGGATTAACTGATTTAATAAGGGATACAAGCGATAAAGATGTAATAGAGCCTGCGAAGACAATAAGTAAATATGGTGAGAAAGAGGAGTTATTGGATAAGACCTACAAAAAAGGACTGAAAGTATTGGCTTATAATCGTAAAACAGAGAAATTAGAGACGTTTTCTTTAAATTATTCAGGCGTATTGAAGTTAAAATTTAAGGGCTTTGTAAAAATCGATGAAAGACAGTATAAAGATTGGTCAAGTCCTATACCTTTTTACGTTTATACCTGCAAATTAAACGGCAAAAAGACATTTATGGCCGATTACCCGCATGGATACGAAGGCAGATTAGACTGCAAATTATAGTTTATAAAGTTTTACGGCTTCTAATAGCTCCTGTCTGAGCTTTTCACCCTTAGAATTGATTTTATCAAAAGCATTTGCAATTTTGTCTTGTTTAAGATAACGGAGCCATGCTGAGAAGTGTTTGCCCGCGTTATGAAATTCTAGGGATTCTACCGGTAAAGTCCTTATTAACCCTTCAAAACCATTTAATGTGCCCGCTCTACCAACTTCTTTTCCATCCTTCAATCTAAAAACAAATTCTTTGCCCTGTTCAGCAGCTATATCTTTGCTTTGTCCTTTTTCATATTTCTTAATAAATGCGTTTACCGACATAATTAGTAATACGCTTACTCATATTTATATTTAAAATCACTTTTCTTTGGTTTTAATGTTGGGTATAAAGGTAACAAAAAATAAGGCAAGGAAGAAATATACCGCTAAAGTGGGGTATTCCCAGAAAAGTGTTTGGTTATTAACTAGAAATTCTACTATAGTTATTAAAAAACCGGCTAAGATGGATACCGCCCCCAATAAGAGGAAAATAAAAGTCAGCGGCAGTTTCCCTTTGTATCCTAAGTATATTTTGGTTAAGAACGCTTCTGGGCTCTTTTTTAATTTGATGGATATCCTTAGGCCAAATAATAAGATTATTATAGTCTCTGCTAACAGAACTATTGAATAAATTTCACTGTTCATAAAAATCCCTTAAACCTCTTATACCACTGCAGTACTGCATACCCTGCAAATCCGACTACGGCTATGCCTATTAAATAACTCCCAAAATCCAAGAGTATAGACCAGAAATTGGCCTGTAAATAGCCAAAGTTTGATGTTTCCAGTTGACTTAAAGAAGAGATAATTGCTACCGGAACTGCCAATATGCT
>JAJZOB010000033.1 GCA_021852135.1 Nanobdellota archaeon | reverse complement strand
ATGGAAAAAAGCAATGACGCAAAAATCAGGATAGATGATGTATTCAAAAGACTGGGGATACCTTCAGATCAGATTGTACCAAAGAGCATCACCAACATAATAATGAAACAAAGGTCAACCTTCTGAAAATTTCCATGCTCTCGTGACCTGAGAATTATCTGTAAAATCAGGCTAACAATGTAAAAAGCTAGGCATATCTATTTATTTGACTAGAAGAGTAGTTGATGCTATCCTGGGCAAACCATGTAAAATCACTTACTGTATAATTCCGATAAAGGTCTAAACTTGCCATTCTTGTTTAATTTTATATAACTAAGTTTACGGTTTTTGAAGAATACTTTATTCACATTTGCGGTTTTCTTAGATATTATTATTCTATACATGTCTTCTAATATCTCTAACGCGGCATAGTCATCTAACGCTATTCCAACTCCTGGCGTTTTCTTCATTATATTGATCAGGGCAGGCTTTCTATTTGGTTCTAGAATATGGTGAGGACTAATGGTTAAGTTTACAAAGTCAAGGCAGCCCATCTTACTGAAACTATGATTACTCTTGCCAAGTTTAGGTCTCGAATCAGTAGTGCAATATCTAAACCAGCATATTGCACCGGCACTAATTCCTGACAATACAATATCCTTCTGATAAGCCCTATAAAGCAACTTATCAACACCCAGTCGCCTCCAAATATCGATCATATAAAAAGTATTTCCTCCACCAACATAAATTATATCAGCATTTAATATCTTTGATTGCATTTCTCTTTTTGTTGGCCTATCTTTGATTAAATACAGAGCATCGCATTTACATCCCAGTCTTTTACCAAAATGTTTTGTTATAACTTCATAGTATTCTGCAGAATCCTTGCTTGCCTTTTGATTGATAAATGAATCCTAATGCCTTCAAAGCTTGTTTTAATTTTAATTCAGGCTTAGTTTTTGTGCTCCTTATCCTGGACATAATATAGCTACGCTGAGATTTTGTCAGATTATCTACCATAAATACGCTCCATCTAACCTTTCAATTTGATTAGACATTTTTAGCTTTATTAACTTTCGTAAAAGAGATAGGATTTAATATTAAAGACGATAGTATTAACTTGGATGTATGCTATGAATATAACAAGAGTGAATATTAAAAACTATAGAAATTTAAATGATTTAAGCGTCGAACTTTGCTCTGGTATTAATTTTGTCTTGGGAGATAACAATACTGGCAAATCTAATTTCCTGGATTTATTAAAAACATTATTCAATCCGACAAAAATTGGTTTTGAATCCGAAGATTTCTTTAAAAAAGATAAGGTCATAGAAATAGGGCTTTCATTACAACTTAATGATAGAGAAAAAGGACTTTTTGATGACCATTTTGATCCTACTAATATGGACCTTATCAATATAATAGCAACTCAGGGTCCGGATGAGGAAGGCATAGTTTACAGGCATAAAGAAAGTGGAGAAGAATTAAATTACTCGAAATTTTATCGGATTAATTTCTTTAAATATGACTCTGTAAGAAAACCTGAAATGGAGTTTACATTCTATAAGAATTACGGTGCAGGCAGATTTTTAAATTATTTGGCTGGCCAAAACATACCGGCTGCAGATCAGTCTGCTATCGACCTGAGTTCGATTAAAAAAATCACCGATGACACCAACATATTATTTAAGGACCTGTTACCAGAAAACCTCGAATTGGAGATTGGTACTCAAAATGAAATTAATGACCTGATATTAAGGATTCTTACAATAAAGGATGCGGATGGCAATCCACTTGAAAATGCTGGATACGGCACTCAGTTTACTTTCCTGATAGTACTAGACATATTAGAGAAACTTCTGCGAATAAAGAAACGTAGAGATAAAGAAACAGGCATGTTAACTGATGAAAATGCTAATAGATCAACATCACTGATTTTGGGCATAGACGAACCAGAAATACACCTGCATCCATTCATGCAGAGAAATCTAATGAGGTTTATATGCGAACTTGTGATAAGCACCGACTCTAATCTGAACAAGCAAAGTGCATATGCTATTCGGAAATTATTCGAAATAGACGAAATAAATGGTCAGGTTATAATTGTAACTCATTCGCCAGATATTATCATAGATTTCGGCAACTCTATGGTTTATAATAGAATAATCCGATTCTACAAAGAAAACTCAAAAACGATTGCAGTAAGTGGACATAGTTTAAAACTTGATAAGACTACCGAGAACAACCTTTACAGGCTATTTCAAGATGTTAAAGGTGCATTTTTCTCTAAGAAGGTTGTAGTCATTGAGGGTGATACTGAAAGTGGTGCATTTCCAATCTGGTTCAATAAACTGACCAGAAAATATCTTGATGATTATGGAATAGCCGTATTAAGTGCGCATGGCGGAGGTCGGGATGGAGTCAGAATGGTACAGAAACTATTGGACCAATTTAAAATCCCTAACATAGGAGTTGCAGATAGGGACTTGGACACTAACATTACAAGTTCTCCAGAGTTAGTCATGACTGATAAAAGAGACTTCGAAGAAGAACTTGTAGAGTCTATTATAGACAAACCTGATGTGATACATAAATTATTTTTAGGATATAATGGTAACAAGAAGTGTATTATCCAAATAAACAAACTATCAGATATCTCAAAAAAATACGGTATTAACAACCTAAACCTCACAACAGGCTTAGACTTATCCGATCTTTTAACCTTATTTGAGGATAAACGTAATAGTACCTCACGCGATTTAGTAAAAACTGCATTTCTTGCATGGCTAGACGTAAACAAATCAATTCTACTAGGAAGATACATAGGCGAATCTTTAGATAAGGAGAATATTCCTAAAGTCTACGCGGACTTTTTAAGCAGGTTGAATTGAGAGATGGGCAGTATAGAGGAGATTATAAAGCAAAGGCATCAAGGTGATAAAGAACAGCTAGATATGATATTCTCTAATGAGGGCAGAATTGTAGTTAATGCACCAGCAGGGTATGGTAAAACTAAGACATTAGAAAGCAAAATTGCTTATTTGATTGCAAAAGAAACTATTCCCTACCCTAAAAAAATACTCGCGTTGACCTTTAGTGTAAATGCAGCTTACAAAATAAAAATAGATATCTCCAGGCAATTACCAGAATTATTTAAAAATGAACTCAATTCACCAATAAGTATTAAAGATAGGGTATTTGCAACAAATTACCATGGCTTTTGCAGAAGGGCATTAAGATTATATGGTTATTTGCTTGCAGAAAATCTTAAAAAGATAGACCAGCTCAAGGCAATTGATGATAAAGAAGCACTACTCATACTTAAAAAGGAAATAAATTTAGATGCTATAGATATTAGCGAAATAAATGCATTAACTAATTTAGATAATGCAGTCAAAACTGCAAATAGGGACCAAGTAAAAGAATTTACTGGAAAATATCTATACTTAGTCAAAAAATATTTGCTTCCTAGGGGCGAAATAACTTTCAATTCGATTATACTATTTTCTACAGTATTATTTGATAAATATCCTTCAATTTTAAGTTTCTATAGGCTAACCTTCCCATATATGGTAGTAGACGAATTTCAAGATACAAATGTGTTAGGATTTATGCTTCTGCAAGATCTTATTGGGGAAAATACAAAAGTAATACTGCTAGGTGATCCTCTTCAACGCATATACGGGTTTATAGGCGCTATTCCTAACATAATGGGCGACGTGAAGAAGCAATACAAAATGAAATCCATAGAACTTAACCAAAATTATAGGTTTAAAGATAATAAACAACTGTTGCTTTTGGATAAAAACATAAGAGAAAATGCCAAAGATATCTCAAATCCAAATGTTAAAGAAAATGCTATTGTGAACCTCACAGAAGTGAACACCCAAGAAGATGAGGCTGCGTCGATATCTGTACTGATTAAAAAAATAAAGGGCGCTGAGCCTGCTGCTAAAGTTGCACTACTAGTAAAACAGAGGGGTAAAAATATAGACAAAATAATGGAAATCCTAGAAGCAAACGGGATAGAGTATTTTTATGCGCTGTATAGTGATGAGGATCTTGAATACATAAAATTTCACTATATCTCATTAGAACTATTCTATAAGACTATTGGAAACTCCAATAGAAGGATAAGTAAGAAGATTTGCGAAGATTTTGTTAGCCGATTGGAGAGTCAGGAGCACGAGAATATTGCAAAATCTAGAGTTTATAAATCTCTTTTCAAATTATTAAAGATTTTTATCAACAAAATCTTCGAAGAATTTAAACTTTTCTCCGCAGAAGATAAGATTATCCTGATAAAAGATGTGCTCGAAAGCAGGTCTCTAAAGCAATATTTAATGTCGATCGATTCAGCCGTTACTGTCTCCACAGTCCACGGTTCAAAGGGATTGGAATGGAATTATGTCATTTTACCTGATATGGAACAATACTCATTTCCTAACTATCCTGGATTATGTTTTCCCTGTAAGCATCAAAATAGTTGCACCATGGATTGGAGCAAAATAAATCAAGACGTATCATTTGAAACTAAATTTTACGAAGAACTAAGTGTTTTTTATGTTGCTGCTACTAGGGGAAAGAGCGGTATATACTTTACCTCTAGTAAAATTGGGTATTCTAATTCTACTAAATTTGGATCATACTCGGATAACCAGGAAAAGAAGATAAATCGCAGTTGCTTATTAGGACTGCCCGGAATCACAATAAATCTTACTTCTATTTAACTCGATGGCATCTAGCAATTAAGGATGGGTTAGTTTAGGATCTTTACCTCACTCGAAATTTGAATTTAAACTATCTTGCAACAGGTGTTTTCTGTGTCTAGCTCTCTTACAAATATACTTATAATTTGACGAAAGGATTTTATATATGTATAAACCACATATACGTCGGTAATACCATGGTTGCAAAACAACAACATGCAACCTCTAAACCTGTGGACCTCTCGGGGCTTCTCCACTTAAGTTTAACGCCCTTCCACAAAGTTTTATACCTTTTTCTCAACACCTGCTATATTGGGATTTAAGCAAAACAGTTCAGGGTATACTCTCAAGGATAGGGGCTGACTCTAGGATAAACAAAAACAACAAGAAATACATAAACGACTTCGTAATCTTTTGCAGGTCAATGAGACCAAACAATGGCAACGCTATACAAATAGCCATCTGTTTTTGAGTTATATTATAAGATTTACGGTGCTATCTATTGTTACAGATGTTTTATTGAGGAGGGCAGATGAGGTATATTCAAACGAAAAAGCACCTAAAGGACTAAACGGTGTAAAGATTGCGGTAGATTAGCTGGTCTTATCGACTTAGCAGAAGCTTAAAGAAATCGATTTTGTAATAAAGTATCTATATAGGAGATTATTTGGACAGTCAAATAAGCTACATAACTGGAAAAGACAAAACAATAAACGATATTCTAAATAATAAACGGTATAACATAGATTACTTTCAGCGAGATTATAGATGGGAACGCAAGCATGTAGAGCAGCTATTGGAAGATCTAGAAGCAAAGTTTCTATTAAGCTATAAGGACACCGACACAAGAGAAAACATATCAAAATATGGAAAGTATTATCTAGGTCCTATTGTTATAAGCTCAGTTGATGGTGAGTTGTCAATAATAGACGGCCAGCAAAGATTGACAACAATCACTTTGTTACTCATATTTTTAAGAAATCAGCTCAGTAAACCTGAAAATAAAGATATATATAGCGTTGAAAATCTGAGTAGGTTTATACGCTCTGAAAAATTCGGCAAAACGGCCTACAACTTAAACATCGAAGCCCGAAATAACTGCTTAGACGCCATATACAAAGGGGAAGATTACAACGTACAAAATGAATTAGAATCAATAATCAATCTAAAAAGTCGATATGATGATATAGTAGAACTCTTTCCATACGATACACTGGCAGGTAAGGTTTTCCCATTCTTCATCGATTGGTTGCTTGAAAATGTAATATTCATAGAAATTAGCACCACTTCTAACGACGATGCGTATACTATCTTCGAAACTATGAATGATAGGGGGCTAGACCTCACTTCTACCGAAATGCTTAAGGGTTGGCTACTTTCGAATGTGGCAGATGATAATAGAAATCAGCTTAATGTATTTTGGGTCGATGAGATATCAAGGTTAAATAACGAAATAGGGAAGAATACTGACCTTAGTTTCTTTCCAACATGGTTAAGAGGAAAATATGCAGAATCTCTAAGGCAGGGTAAGAAAGGGGCACCAAATGAGGATTTTGAAAAGGTAAGCAAAAGTTTCCATGCGTGGGTGAGAGAGAATAAGAAGAAAGTAGGGTTAGACATGCCTCATAATTTTGAAGAATTCATAAATAAGGACTTCAAATTCTATATTGAACTTTATGGTAGGATATACAAATCAGAATCGACTCACGAACTAGGATTAGAGAATCTGTTTTATGCAGCCTATACTGGAAAGATGGCAGAGACATTAAGACATCCACTATATTTAGCTGCGATAAAAACATCTGATAGTATAGATATACAAAATAAAAAACTGCATTTGATATCAAAGTTTATTGAAACCTTCATTATCCTGCGTTCTGTCAACAATAAAACACTGTCCCACAGTTCAATACGATACACTGTATACAACCTCATCAAGAAGATAAGAAATAAGGATCTCCAAGAGTTAGATGCGCTACTTAAAAATGAAGTGTCTGACATAATTGCTGATGGCATAAGCCTAGATGGTCTTAAGACCTTTGGACTTAATGAACGAAATAAGAAAGTTGTACGCTTGCTTTTGGCAAGGATTACTTATCATATAGAAGAGCAATCAAATAATGTTACAAGTTCTGTGAAAGACTATCTGGATCGTCATAGAGCTAAACCTTATGAAATCGAGCACATATGGAGAAACAAATACGAGGATCATAAGGAGGAATTTGACCAGTATGGCGAGTGGTGGGACTATAGGAATATGATAGGTGATTTATTACTGTTGCCTGAAGATTTCAATAAATCATACGGTGACGATTCATACGAGCAAAAAATGCAACATTACTATGGACAAAATCTCTTAGCTAAGTCACTAAATAGCAATTGCTATGAGCGAAATCCATCTTTCAAAACTTATGTAGAGAAGACTAAACTACCGTTTAAATCATATGACCACTTTAAGAAAGCCCAAATAGAAGAGCGACAAGAACTATACAAGCTTATTTGCAAGGAAATTTACGGTTTATAAATTAAATGAAGTTAATCTTTCGAGTCAGATCTCCATGAGCAAAATATACTATAAATCTAAAAAATACGAAATTGCTAAAGAAAGAAAGCGAGAAATTGCGCTTAGATTTAACGAGATGATGGAATTAAATAGGCGATCAGGGCGTGTTGGAGAAATTGAATTCTTGAGACGAATGAAGGCTAACGATTATCAATGTGCAAGAACTGGAAGAGGTAGTGACTATAAATGTAGAAAAATAGATTATTGGACAGAACAACCTAAAGGCAGGTGGGAATTCTACGAGATAAAAACAGGAAATGCAAAACTTTCACCTCTCCAACGGAAGATGAAGGCAAAATATGGCTCAAGATACCACGTTGTATATCAAAAACTACCGTATATTTATTAGCCACAAATCCTTTCACAGTTTGGTGAAATCGCCACTATAATCTGGCTGAAGGAGCGAAATCTAGTCTATAATATATGCCTGAGCTTCTCTACTAAGGGTTATATCTAGAACGCACATTTTGCACCCAATTTTTGTCACCAAATCCAAAATCTATCATCGGTAAATTCAGTGTTTCACTATCTTCGGATTTGATATTAATCGCAATATCATTTCTTCATCTCTATTCTCGAAGTAATTTTTAGATTAGATTTGCTATTTGATTCCTTTAAATCGGTTACAATTTTGTTAGCTATAGCTTCTGCGAGTTTAACAGGAACAGCATTTCCAATCATTTTATACCCATCTGAAACATTATTATAATAAAATATAAAGTTGTCTGGGAACGTCTGTATTCTAGCGCACTCTCTGACTGACAGCCTTCTATAATGCGGCTTTTTATCAACGAAGCCCATCTCATCTATGCCAATCTTTACCATAGAGCTTGATGAAGGATGCAGTGGGGCATGCCTACCTCCAGCCTGTATTGTAAATGACTGTTCTCTCCAATCACGCCTCCTATTCCTTGACATATAAATTGTGGAGTAACTTCCAGTAAAATACTCGTGATTTGGGATCTTGAGACTTCTATTTGCCTTGTTTTTGACCTTTGCAGGCTTAGGTTCTGGCAAGTCTCCAATCGCTTCTTTTAAGTTAATCCACTTTTTAATCGGTGTTCCATCTACTGTTATGCCATTAATTGTGTGTGTAGGGGCAGGCAGACTGAATCCTTTCCCTAAGTCATTTCTGTAGCCGACAATTATTACTCTCTTCCTTTCTTGGGGGACTCCATAATTCCTTGCATCAACCAAGTGATATGAAACATTATAGCCTAAAGATGAAAGCACATCCAATATTTTCTTAAACTCAGGCAAATGTGTGCTCGATATTATCCCTGGCACATTTTCAGCCAGGAAGAATTTCGGCTTTTTATCCTTAATTACCCGTATATACTCATAAAATAGCCTGCCTCGCTTATCCTTAATTCCTTTCATTGCCCCTGCAAGGCTCCAGCTTTGGCAAGGTGGCCCTCCAACAATGCCATCTGCATCAGGTATCTCATCTGATTTAACTCCTAATATTGACCTTTTGTCTATAACATGACTGTGATTTTTCTCAAATGTCTCCCATGTAGCTTTATCAAAATCGTTGGCATAGACTATCGCGAATCCAGCGTTAACAAAACCTAAGTCTAAGCCACCGCATCCAGAGAATAAAGATATAATGCGCATAATTATCACATTTTATTATATACTATGAACTTCGCTTTTAACTTTTTTGCTGGGTTGTTTGGGTCGCTTATCTTAATGTCCTCTATCCTAAATTCAGAAGTTTCAAGATCCTTCCTGTCTTTTTCTGGAAAAGACATATATTTGTCTTCTTTCATTAAAGCTGTTATTGTAAGCTTGCCCTTCCTGTTTGCCCCAACTTTTTCTTTGAATACCCGTGCTGGGGTCTCTATTCCCCACATTCCCCTTAGTCTAAAATAAGTTATGCCTAAAGGGTCTACTCTATTTATCCTGCTTACTTCATTAGTTTCTGATAATTCAAGTTCAGAAGACTTTAACGTATCCTTTACTGTTGACAATATCCTTTCATATACCTCTTTATCAGCAGCGTAGCAATCGCCATATATGAAATCAACAGCAGTTAATTTACTCTCTACAGCATATCCTATTACGTACGCTATGTCCTTGACTTTCCATCCCTTTTCACAGTCCCTAGCCCCTTTTGTAATTAGATTGCTGTCTGAATATAGCTTAGCCTTTGGATAAGAGCTATTAAGGGCTATACTAGTTGCACCCAGATTCTCAAGTTTCTTTATCTCTATCGCATCTCCGCCCTTGATTATGGCATCTGGTGGATTGTTTTGGTTCCCTTTATAAGAAAAGACCCTGTCGTGCAATTCTTCTATATTGCCTGTGAGCTTGTTTGGGACACCGCAGAAAGAGTTCTTGACGTATAGTTCCAACGCAGAGCCTACCTGGTTTACCCTATTCTTGTATTTGTTCATGTCGTTAAGCTCGCTACTGGCTTTTGACATATTCAAGAGAGCATTAAGGATATTAGATGGCATAAATATCAATAACCCTTATATATATTTAATTATATGGTGACATGGCAGATAAGATTTCTAAAAAGGCGCGTTCCAAGGTAATGGCATCGATAAGAAGCACGGATACCACGCCAAAAGTCACACTTAGGCTTGCCTTGGCTAGGCTTGGTTATAGATGCAGGAAGAACTATGGAAAATATGATATAGACATAGCTTTCCCAAGCAGGAAACTCACTGTTTTTTGTGATGGATGTTATTGGCATAATTGCCCTATCTATGGGCACGCGCCCAAAAGCAATGTAACTTATTGGCATGCAAAACTTCAAAGGAACAAGGAACGGGACTTAAAAGTAAATGCCATATTGAAAGCCGAAGGCTGGACCGTTATGAGGATATGGGAACATAGTATAAAGCATCAACTAAATTGGAGTATTTCTAAAATAGACAAGCGGCTAAAAGCTAAAGGCTAAGCTAACCAGAAAGACTTTGCATCTCCAATTACCTAGAAACAGCCGGTCATTTGTATAGCGTTGCCTTACGCATTTTGTAATTCTATCTTGAACATTTAGAATTAAATACTTTCTCATTTTCGGTTCTGTCCACAAATTCGGCTGTTTTTCCAAGCTGTCGCATTTCGTCAGGTGAATAGATGAGTTTACTAAATGCCTTATTAAATTTATCATTTTACTTTAATATTGATTTTGTGGGTCTGGTTGGGGTAGCAGAGGCAATCCTTTCTATAGTGGTAAGTGCAGTTATTGGAATAATATTAGAGGACAGATTGAAAGTCATGTCTTTATTAAAGAAATTAAAGAGTTTTATATTAAATACACAATCCAATCTTAAAATAGCATTTTTATTCTCAACTACTAAAAGCTTGACTGACATAAAACGTTTTTTCGGACAGGAAAAAATGGATAAATGGAGATTATTGAGTGATGAAAATAATAAATTAATTTATACGGATGGTTCAACAAATCTTTCATTTGTCATTAATCATGACTCAACTATATTAATAGAAACCTCAACTATGTCTTTCCCCATACGAGAGATGGACGAAGCATTTAATTCAAAAGCAGATATGGTAGAATCAATATCTAATGAACTTGGTTTTAGATTAATAAGAGTATCTTTTGATGCAAAGTTACCTTATTATCAAAAAATAGCTAACTTTAGCATACCGAGACATTTTCTGATAAAGGATTACTCTATCACTCTAAAAGATAAAAAATTAGATGTTGAACTAAAACTTGTATTGGATAATATTTCAGTCACAAATCAGAGCATAAGCGAATTAAAGTCTATCTTTAGACGAGTCTTATCCTTTTAAATCTGCAGTATGATTATTATTTAATGCCAATACTTAGTATATTAAAAGTAAATAAAATAAAGGAGTTCAAGAAAGGAGACAAGCTAATTATACCAAAACAGACTGATTTGCAACCGCAGGTAAGAACGGATGTTTCAATACCTCGCACAACAATAGAAGTGATAGAGGCAACCAATAATTTTTATAAATTTAAGATTCGGCAAGAAGGAGATACAAAAAGAAAACCAATAAAATTGTTATGGGAAAAGTTTGAAGAAATAATAGATTACGAAAAGGGATGGCAAGAAATTTTTTATTTTGAAGGCAGATATGATAAACCTAATTCAGAATTAATTTTATTTTGCGACGACTCAAACACCAAAACACTTCTTGAAAGATTAGATAAAAGCGACATAGATGCTGATACTACTGAATTTGATTTAGTAAAATTAAGAAGAACAAAATCGTTTAGGATATGGGGAATATGGGGGAAGGTAAACAGCGTACATATTGCTAAAAAGGGAATATTTGGCTATGATTTAGGAGAAGAAAAAGAAATCAAAGATGAAGATATTACTGCATTAGATGTGAACTTCAAGATAGACGGAGAAGATATAAGTATGGTAATATCTAAAAATGGTAGAATTTTTTCCCATAATAAGATACCTATCAATAAATTGTATGAGTTTTATTTGGGAATAAGAGACGGCGCTTATTAAGGTCATGGAATTATTTTACAGACTTGTCGCATTCATTACTTACCATCTTTTTTATGTTAAATCCTGATATGAATCTCTCAATACCTGTTTTTGTAAAATCACCCAGAATGTATGTAATGGGGGAATAGTCAAAACTGCTTGTTTGCAGTAAATTTTCCAAAGCAATAAATCTATTGATGTCCGTCTATCAAATAAAAATTAGGGTCGCCTTTTTCGTATATCATCAGATGTGCTGGTTTAATCGGAGAATAAAGATAACCTCTCTTTCCAATGCTTTTTTCAATTCATCTATGCGTTCTGTATGGCTCAGCCTGGTGCCCAAGATCCTTTCCTGAAAGCTTACCGTTTCCTATGGATTCTCTCCTTGACCTGTATTCATCTCTCTTAAGCTTTACTGGCTTCATGGTTACCTATACTAAAACTAACAATAAATAGTTTGCCTTCATCAAAGATTGTATATGATTGAAACTATGGGAAGCAGCACTGAATCTGGGGATAAAACACAGGAGGTCGAAAAAAGAGCACTCCTCAAGGAATCAGAATACTTGGAAATATCAAAGAAACTTGAAGAGCTAGGTGCAGAATTAACGAAAAAGGTTAACATAAAGGACATTTATTTCTGCCCTGTTAAAGTTGCCTCCTTTGCAGAGATAGAGATGGATTCAGTAGGTTCTTACAGTTTGAGACTACGCGAACAGAAAAACGGCAATGATGAAGAGGTTACCTTAAATGTAAAAGTGATAACGCAGGAAGGGGATCACAACTCCTGGGCAGAGCATGAAACCATAATAGACTCTTCCGAGGTCATAACTGACATACTAAAGGCAATGGGATTCAAACCGTTCTGTACTATAAATAAATCAAGGCAGGTCTACCTGCTGAAAGACATGGCGATATCTCTTGAAAATATAAGGGACTTTGGATTAGGCATAGAGGCGGAGATCAAAACCTCTATGGAAAAAAGCAATGACGCAAAAATCAGGATAGATGATGTATTCAAAAGACTGGGGATACCTTCAGATCAGATTGTACCAAAGAGCATCACCAACATAATAATGAAACAAAGGTCAACCTTCTGAATATCTTTCATAAGACAGATTATATTGTATAAGTTTGCATTTATAATCTAATGATGATTTTATGCGAATATCTGCAAAGGACCTTGGCTGGCTTGCAGTTGACGATTTCTGTCCCAGATGTTTCTGGATAAAGCGCCATGCAAAGGGACTTCCTTACCAGATGGGCTTCCCAGGGATATTCTCA
>JAJZOB010000048.1 GCA_021852135.1 Nanobdellota archaeon | reverse complement strand
TTTCGTCTATTTTGGTTGGGGAGCCATCTATCGGTGAGTCAAAGCTCTTTGTCTTTGGGAATAGTATAAAATCGCGTATGCTCTGCTTTTCTTTTAGAACAGTAACAAAACGGTCAAGGCCTATTGCAAAACCTATGTCCTCTGGAGCGCCGAACTTAAGCGCGTTTATCAGGAAACCAAAAGTATCCCATGCTTCTTCTTCCGGCATGCCTATCATTTTTAGTATTTTAAGCTGTAAATCCGCATTGTTTATTCTGACGGCTCCGCCGCCAACTTCGTTTCCATTCAATACAAGGTCAAACTGCCTTCCTCTTACTTTTTTAGGCTCTTTTTCCAGCAATTCCATGTCTTCTGTAAATGGTGCCGTAAAAGGATTATGGGATGGCTTCAGTTTTTTGGTTATGCTGTCAACCTCAAACAATGGAAAGTCTATGACCCAAAGGAAGGAAAACTTGCTGCTGAATTTTCCTATTTTATCTCCTATTACCTTCCTTATTTTACCCAATGCCTGCAAAAGAAGCAGCTCATCTAAATCGGCTGCAAATACTATAATATCTCCGTCTTTTGCCTTAAGCAAGGACATTAAGTCACTCTCTGCGCTTGACAAAGAACTTGCAATTGCCTCTGGTATAGATTTAATTTTTCCACTTTCAACGAATAGCCATGTAAGGCCCTTTAATCCATTCGTCTTTGCGATTTCTATGACAGAAAGCATGAAATCCTTAGTTATCCTTTCTGATCTACCATAGTCCGCTGAAAAGCAAATTGCCTTTACTTTTCCGCCGCTTTCTAAAACTCTTTTTACGGTGTTGTAATCACTTCTCTTCATTGCATCTGTGATATCAAATATTTCATAATCGTACCTTAAATCCGGCTTGTCGCTGCCATACTTGCTTATTGCTTCTTCATATTGCAATCTCTTTAAAGGTAGCTTTATTTCTTCATTCATTACGGATTTCAATACCTTCTCTATAAGGCTTTCTATTAACAGCATAATGTAATTTTCATCTTTGAAGGAAACTTCTAAGTCAATCTGCGTGAACTCAGGCTGCCTGTCTTCCCTTTGATCTTCATCGCGGAATGCCCTCGCTACCTGAAAGTACTTATCGAAACCAGCTACCATTATAAGCTGCTTGTATATCTGCGGTGACTGAGGAAGAGAATAAAAACTTCCCTTTTTTGTCCTAGAAGGCACTATAAACGGCCTTGCACCGGTCTCATAAGTATCCTTTACCAAAGTAGGCGTTTCAAGTTCAAGAAAGCCGTTGTCCCAAAAGAACTGCCTTGCTACTTTAGTAACCTTATCCCTGAAAACTATGTTGTTTATCATCTCTGTTCTTCTCAAATCTAAGTATCTGTATTTTAACCTGAGGTCTTCCGCTGCAAGGAACTTGCCCTTTTCGTCTGTTATTTCAAACGGCGGCGTGTCAGCCTTGTTTATTATAATCAAATTTTCAGCTTTTACTTCAAACTTTCCTGTTGGATTCTCTTTGTCAATCGTTTCTTTATCCCTTTCCTGCGCTAACCCTTTTACCCTTATAACATACTCCCTTCCAAGCGCTTTTGCCGCCTCTAGAAGATTGCCATCAAACACTATCTGAGATATGCCCGTTCTGTCCGCTAAATCAACGAAGAGCTTTCCGCCATGGTCACGTATATACCTACACCACCCGCTTAAAGTCACTTCTTTACCGACCAAATCAGCCGACAAATCGCCGCAATAGATATCCATATCCTTAATTATTTAACATCCCTTTTATTACTTTCTTTATAAAATATGCAGCTTCCTTCCCAGTAATATGATATTTTTCCTTTACTTCCCCTATCATAAAATTCATTGCCTTTTCGTCTTTAATTCCTCTGTCAAATAATGTTTTATCGAAAGACAACATCTCTTTTATTCCTGCTTCAATCTCAGCTTCGTCCGCTTTCTTTTCAGCGTTATTTGCCCTCCCAAGAAGCTGCAGAAAGCCATCTTTTTCAATAGAGCTTACGTCTTTGTCAAGCATTTTCCTAAACTCTTCTTCTGAATAGTCTTCTACGCCAAAGGATGCAAACTTTTCTATTAAAGAAACACCTTTCTTGAATTCCTCTCTAGTTATACTAGTTAACAATGAAAGATTCCTCCTGTTGAAAAGAATCAGCTCCCTTATAGTTTTTTCATTGTATTCGTTCCTGTCTGCCAGTTCCTTTGCGACATTGCTTGCTATTATTGCTTTTGGTATTTCCAACTTTGTAGTATCATAAAATGTCAAATCAGGCTCGAATGTGAAGCCGTACTCTTCTTCCGTTTCTTTTTCTCTTGAAGAAACTGTTTCATTTGAATCCTCCTTATAAGACCTTGTTTCTGCATTTATTTCCTTCCCTTCTTTAATGAGGGCAGATTGCCGCTTTATCTCGTACTCTGCAGCTGAAATCAAATTTCTAACGCCAGTAACGTTTTTTATCTCTACCCTTTTTTCTGCCAATGATATGTTTAGATCTGTTTTTAACTCTTGGTTTATGTTAACCCCTTGGTAGTACAGTATACTTCTAAGCTCTTCTATAAAGTTCTTAAGTTCTTCCAAGCTTGTTATGTCAGGTTCTGTAACTATCTCATTCAGAGGCACGCCGGATCTATTGAAATCTATTAAAGAATAATCCTTCTCGCGTATTATTCTTGCGGGATCTTCTTCTATCTGCACCCTTCTTATGCCTATCTTTTTGCCATTTAAATCAACATATCCCCTTACCCCTATCGCCCCGTCTAACTGCGTTATCTGATACCCTTTTGGTAAATCTGGATAAAAGTAGACCTTTCTAACAAACCAGGTTTTTTCATTTATTTCGCAGTTCAGGGCCTTTGCTATCCTTGCTGATATATCTAATGCATTTTGATTCAAAACGGGCTTAGCACCCGGCAAACCAAGACATACTGGGCATACATTTGAATTTGGCTCTTCCTGGTTTTCGTACGCCAGATCAGAGCAGAACAACTTTGTCTTTGTAGGCAACGCAACATGCACTTCCAACCCTATTTTCATTATCCAATTTCCTCCTTGAACTTGTACTTAAACCCGATTTCCCACTCTGATAAAAAATCTAATAGGGAATAATCATTGAAATGATCGGTTATTATCTGGGCTCCTAAGGGCATCCCTCTTTCATAAAAATACGGAAATGACATGTGTGGGAAACCACAAAGATTTGGCGGTACTGTAAGCATATCCATAGAATATGCCTCCACAGGGCTTATATCGCTTACCTCGCTTATTTTTGGAGTAAAGATGGGCATGCTTGGCATTATGATAAAGCCATCCTTAAGAAAATTTTTCATTCTTGCTATTATTGCATGCCTGATAGCAAGTGCCTTCTCATAGTATTTCTGCTTGATGCTTTTGCTTCTTATGAATGTTCCAAGTATTACTCTCCTCTTTGCCTCTCTCCCAAACTGCTTTCTAGCAGACATAAAGAAATCGTTGTAATTCAATGAAAAGTCCTTGACCTTAAATCCGTATTTGAATCCCTGATACTTTGCAAGATTTGTTGAAGCCTCCGACATCGATAATATATAGTAAGCAGGAACAGAATACTCCAGGTAATCTATCTTAACATGTTCAATTTTATAATCCTTTGTAGACAATCTAACAAGCAACTCTTCGAATCTGTCCTTTATGCCTTCGTCAATCCCTCCCATAAGATTGTCGATTACGTACAACTTATGTGAATTTTTGTTGGATATTGCCGTTGATAGAGAGGTAGTGTCTTTTGGGTCACTGCCGACCGTTTTTTCCATAACTTCTCTTATGTTATCCGCACTTTTCCCGATGAAACCTATCTTATCCAAGGAACTTGCATAGTCTATCAAACCATACCTAGATATTGCGCCGTAAGTAGGCGTCAACCCAACAACGCCACAGAAAGCTGCTGGGGCAGAGATTGAACCGCCTGTGGACTCTGCAATTGAAACGTGTTCTTTAATCAAAGCAGTGGCCACTGCACTTCCGGAACTGGAGCCCCCCGCGACATATTCTTCATTAAACGGATTCTTTGCAGGATGCTCGGAATTTAGGCCGAAACTTCCAAATCCGAATTCGTCCATGTTTGTTTTGCCTATTACCGAAAAGCCATTGTCTTCCAACCTTTGAATTGCAGTAGCATTGAATCCTGGCGTATAACCTTGCAGTATCTTAGAAGAAGCTGTTGCAGGCATGCCTTTTACGCATATGTTGTCTTTAACGCTTATTATCTTCCCACTTTTTTTATTTTCGTCTATAAAGTTAAATGCGTTTAGCCTTTCATTAGCCTGTCTAAGCTGCGAAACAAAGACAGCGTACTCGGCGTCATTTAAACTAAGAAATTTGCCAGTCATATTTTCGGCCCCAGAAAGTAAAACCTGTAGTTCTCTCCATTATAGAATATATTCTCTATTCCATCCCTAGTTTCAGTGCTATCTTTTCTAAGTTTCTCTGGTATTTCAACTGGATGAAAAGCCAGCTCTTCATCCTCTAAAGAAACGTTTTCAAGCCTATCAAAAAACCTCAATATCTGGTTTATGTCTTTCTCTATCAAAGAATACTCCTCTTCATCTAATTCTATTCTAGCCGTCTTTAATAGCCGCTCAAACTCGTCTTTTTCCATTTTAAAGATATAATACTATAATTCACAACATCAAATAAATATTAAATGAGCCAATGAATAATACAGAAGATGAAAATACTTGTCGTAAAGATCCATTTTGAGATGGATAGAAACGTAAAAAGAGAAAGTGCAGCTCTGCAAATTATTTATAGGTGGGCCGATAAAGTATTCCCCTCAGGTTATACTGTGTACAAAACAAAGGGTGTATGGAATGGAAAGGCAAGGGATAGTTTTACAATAGAAAGGTATGAAAAGGACGTTAAACTTGCAAAGAGCAAGGAATTTTCGAAAGAAATCAAAGCCCTAGCAGAAAAGTTAAAACAAAAAGAGATAATAGTGACTTATTTTACGGCAGACATGACAATTGTAAAGTGAACTGGTGTTAGTTATTTTAACACTAACTTTCTATTAAACTAATGCAAAAAAAGATAGAAAACACAATATTACTTGTTATATTGGTAGTATTTTTACTTTATTTTCTTCTAAATTACAACCTTCCGCAGGCAATAAAAGACCTAGAAAAAATAAACCTGAGATACATACCTTACATAATACTTGCGTGGGTGTTGTTCACTGCATTAAAGTTTCTGCCTTGGGAGTTAACGCTTAAAAAAGTCAAAGTTAAAATGCCATTAATCAAAAGCTTTCTTTTTATGTACGCATTTTTCGGCTTAGGTATGGGAAGCGCAGGCGTGGGACAGCTCATACCTCTAAGAAAGCTGGATAAATTCAAAAAAGACGCCAGATTCTTCTCTGTAAGCATAATGGTATTCCTTGGCACTACCGGAGGAATGGGGGCAATACTTCTTGCTCTTATATCCTCAGTATTGCTGTCAAAGTTCATATTATACCTTTTGTTTATATTTGCATTGGGGTATATTTTTATAACCATACTAGGATTTGAATCCCCTTACAAAAAGCTGGTGTCATTGATAAACAGCCGCAAAAGGATAAGGGCTTCTAAAACGATAAAGAAGGGATTAAAATACATCGAAGGCATGAGAAAGCAACGCGGGTTGATGGCGCAGAGATATTTTATTTCAGGTATGATTTTATTCATACCTTCATTGATAGCAGAGGCCCTGCTGCTTGTTTTTATACTTTCGGCATTTAACGTAAACATTTCCCTGCTTAGCGGTATATTCATATTCACTGTATCTGTAACCATCGGAGGCATATCCATGCTGCCTGCAGGTATCGGAACAGAGGACATTTCATTGGTTGCATTGATGATTTTATTCAATGTACCAGGGGTATTGGCACTTGCATCTCTTATAATATTTAGGTTGTTTAACACGTTTTTAGTTACGGTTGTAGGGTATTTAACTATAGGAGTTATAAACTTAGATAAAAACGTTAAAAAGATATGACAGACAAAATAAGGGTCTTACTTGTATCAGTAAGTTTTGCGCCGAAAAGCGGCTTAGGCATAATAGAACATGGGATACTTCTCTATAAAGGTTTAAAAAAATATGCTAAAGGCGTAGATGCAAGAGCTTACAGTCTGTCAAATAAGCGGCTATTTGATATGGTCAACAAAACGAACAGAAAATTTACTTTGGATGAAGACCTGGCAGACGGTTGGATAAAGGAGAAACCGGATATAATTCATTATATGTCACCAGGCATATTCGTCTCCAGCTTATTTCTTAAACCAGTCTTAAACATTAAATCAAAACAAGTAGTGTCAATCCATGATCTAGATATGTTCAAGAAAATACCAAAGATAGGAATAGATAACTATGTAAATAAGGCTCCCGCAAAAGGTTACATGTACCTGCCAGTAAAGGCAATGAATAGATTCGCACACGTAATGGAAAAACGAGGGATGCTCCTTGCCATCAAAAAAGCCGATCACATTTTATGCGTTAGTGAAAACACGCGTAGGGATCTTATAAATCTAGGTGTAGAACCTTCTAGGATCTCTGTTATATACAACATAGTCGGAAATAACTTTAAGAGACTTGAAAAGCCTAGGAAAAAAGACAAGATAATAATTGGCCACCTGAGCAGTTATGCATACAATAAAAACGCGGAAACGCTGATAAAAGCATTCAAAAAGGTAAAATCTGACAGATTCGAACTACACTTGTACGGTGCTAAACTGCCGTTTGATATCTCCGATGACAAAAGAATAAAGTACTTTGGCCATGCCACTGACACAGTCAAGATGTATAATTCATTTGATGTATTCGTTTTCCCTTCTCTTTGGGAGGGGTTTGGGATGCCGATAATGGAAGCTAAACGCTGCAAAATACCGGTGATAACCTACAGAAAGGGGGAATTGCCAGATATAGTGAAAAGGAATACGCTGCAATTCAAAAATGAAAAAGACCTTACTAGTATACTGGAGAATACAAAATGGAAAAAAGTGGATGTTAACAAAGCATACAAAGACACTAAAGAATGCGAAGAGGAAGTTATCATAAAAGAGCTAGAAAAAATGTACAGAAAGGTACTGGGGGGAGAATAATGCTAATAGGCACCTCAAGTTCTGCACACCAAGTAGAAGGAAACGATAAAAACACAGATTGGTGGCATTTTGAGATGAACGGCAGGCTTCCATACAAATCTGGAAGCGGATGTATGGAATACAAGTATTTCAAAAAAGATATAGAGATAATGAAACGCCTGCATTTAAACGCTTACAGGTTTGAGATAAACTTTTCTAGGATAATGCCCTCGCCAGGCATAATAAATCTTGCTGCGATAAAACATTACAAATCACTTATAAAAGAATTAAAGAACTCCGGGATAGAGCCGATACCTACGCTTTGGCACTATACTCTACCGCTTTGGTTTTATAACATACATGGATTTGAAAGAAGGGAGAACTTTACCTATTTCATAAAGTATGTTGATTCATTGCTAAAAAACGATTTGGACGTTAAGTATGTGCTAACAATAAATGAGCCTGTGATATATGCTTCGAAGGCCTATCTTTCTAGAGAATATCCTCCTTTCAGAGAGTCTTATCCCATGTTTAACAGAGTATTGAACAACATACTCTTGCTGCACAACCAAGTGTACGACATTTTGAAAGCCAACGGTTACACGGTGTCATTTGCTAACAATTTCATGGAATTTAAAAGCGACGCCATATTTTACCCTGTTGCAAAATTCCTTGATTACCTGTTCAATCAACGGCCTTTGCTTCAAACAAGATTCGATTTCATAGGCATAAACTACTACAAAACGATCGATGCAATGCGGTTTTTGGCATCCAAGATAAACAAAAGCCGGAAAAAGATCTGGTTTGTGGACCCGAAAGGAATAGCTAAGATCGCCGAGAGAGAATACAAACTTTTCAAAAAACCTATTATGGTAACAGAAAACGGTGTTGATACATTGGATGACAAATACAGAATAAAATTTATCAATGAACATTTTTCGGAGCTTTTGTCTGCAAAAAGAAATGGCGTGCCTATTATGGGTTATTTACATTGGTCTTTTCTGGACAATTTCGAATGGAACTTTGGGTACAACAGGAACTTTGGGATAGTTGGTTTTGACAATTCAACGAAAAGAAGGATAATAAAGCCGAGCGCATTTGCATTGAGAGATATAGCATTAAAGTACGGGAAAAAACGTTATTAAGTCTTGCCTTTGTTTTTCCGCCTTATAGACTTAAATTTAAACTTGAATCTTTTTGTAAAAAGAGCAGAAACTGAGGCGAAAAAGTAGATCAAACCGGTCTTTATTGTTCCCTCTTTGGAATGCCTTCTATACGACATCCTAGTGTGGTCTTTAATCATTTTAAATTTGCCCTGTCTTCTAAGCCTTGAAAAAAACTCCTTATCTTCTGCAACGTCTATTTCTTCATTAAAAAGGCCGGACCGTTTTACTGCATCTAATCTGCAGAAATCGCAGCCATATGCTGCAGGCACCCACGTAAAAAAGCTTATTCTTTTGTAGAGATAGATTAGTTCGTTTAGAAACTTGAATTTTATTATGTCCCGCTTTTTAAGGTCTTTTAAACTTAATTTAGGCCTTGGTTCTATGCATACAACCTTTCGATTTTTTGGGTTGTCTAGGTATTTCACAACCGATTCGAAAAGGCCCTTTTGTAGTATATAATCAGCGTCTATCAGCGCAATTATTTCCCCCCTAGCCTTCTTAATTCCGGCATTTCTTGCTGCTGACACATTCGTCTTTGGTAGTTTTATTACTTTTACACCGAATTTTCTGAGTATTTGGGGGGTTTTATCAGTAGATGAATCCGCCGCTATTATCTCGTAATTTTTGTAGGTCTGCTGTTTTATTGACTTAATGAGATCTGGCACATAGCTTTCCTCATTGTAAACAGGTATGATTACAGAGATCTTTGGCCGTTCTTTCATATTATAAACATTTTTAATAAACTACTTATTTAAAAACTATTTATTTCGATGAAAGAATCTCTACCCAGTAGCAATAAAAATACAAAATAACCTATTTATCGGCTAAAATCCAATAAAGATTTGAGGTGGTGTTATGTCATACACATTCGAATGTAAAGACATAGGGATGGACTGTGGCTTTAAGACCAAGGCAAAAACAAAGGAAGAACTCATGCCATTGATAGCAAAGCATGCTAAAGAGAAACATGGTATGGACCCAATTCCTCCTGATGTTATGCAAAAGGTAGAAGCCGCAATAAAGGAGAAGAAAGGGTTCTTCTAAATACCTTATACTTTTTATTTTATTCTTTAATACAATTTTCCAAAACTTCTTTTGTGAACTCTTCCCTATTTTTAAATGGGGGGTAAGAAGCAATGTATTTCATCCAAGGATGGTGCATTAGCTTACTGTCTTCTATTATTATGTAAGTAGGCTTGGACAAATGAACCGAATTATAAAAAAGCTCCATTGCCGTGCCTATGCTGTTTTCAGTAAGAATTGCAAGAACGCCATCGCACCTGTCTATAGCCCTTAAATCCTCTTCCACTATAAACTTGTAATCAAGGTTCTGCGTGTAAATCTTGCCTTCCTTTAATTCTGTTGAGTCCTTCCTGTAATTATCAAAAAATGGGTTAAGAAGAGTTATATTATATTTTTTCTCTACCCAAATCTCCCATTCTCTTATCTCATCACGGGCCACGGTTGGATGTGCTAAGTAGAATGTCTTATTGCTCTTAAAATCAGATATTATCTCATCAAGATTCCTGTAAACCACCATTTTATTGATAGTGTAACTGTGTAATAAATACTTTAATCAATAAAACAAAGGTCATTCCTTTATTCCTAGGTACCGATCCCTTCCCATTATGGCTTCTTTTAGCAGAATTGGCTGGAAACCAGCCTCCTTTAATAACTGTAAGAACTCCTTCCTTTCCGTAAGTCTTAGCTCGCTTTTATCTGGGACATACATAACCCCTTTGTTCTTTTCCGCTATGAGGTAATGTTCATCCAAAATTGACAGTTCTCCCTTTATGGCAGAGTAACCAACTCTGGCTATTTTAACGGCATCCCCATCATAGCTGTGAAGATGTACTGAGCCAACTCTCCAATGCTCCTTGTTAAACCAAGCGTCTATTATGCAAATTCCACCAGGATTCAAGTGCTTATAAAATTCGGACAAGGCATTTCTTAACTGCGCTGCGGTCTTTGCATAGCCTATCGCACTGAACAAGCTGGTAGATTAACCGTTATCTGCAGAAAAACAATACGGTTCTCTTATAAAACCAGCATATACCAAAAGGAAACATTCTTTGACACTTTCCTTCTGGATAGCATACATTGCCTACATCGCATTATCCAGCATTTTGGTTATAGTACTTTATTCTCTTGCGATATTTTCTCCAATGAACAACCCCTTATATGTAGAAACTGAATTTAAAAGTCCGCAAGAAATACAGATGCTCCTTCGGGAAGGAATTAGTGAAAGATAGCTATGGCCGGTTTTCTTCACGTAATTTCTTTACCACGAATAAGTCAGCTTAGATTTATCCTGTAGTTGAAAAGTATGGCCTGTCAATAAAATCATAAAATTTTGTAATACCTTTCCTTTATATTTTATTCTTTTGGCTCGGCATTGCATTTTTAGGAGTGTAGCCAGAATATTTGGCAGAATAATCTGCTATAAACGGTATTTTTACATCCTCTCCTTCATACGCCTTTACAGCTATGTACATGCCATAAGCCCAGATTAGAAAAGCAACAAGCGGACCCAAATAAAGAATAAAAAACAACACAAAATCAAGCACAATCGCTATTATACCCAAGAATATTGCTTGTAATGAATGGAACTTCATCCTTTTATCATTTTGTCCCTTTGTAACAAATACAATAATACCGCTAAGCCAGGATAACAAGTACGTAAAAATGTATGTTATATCTCCTTGTTCTTTATCCATATAATTTTTCGGGTTTCAAGCTTAAATACATTAGAAAAGTAAAAATGGGGCAGCCGGGATTTGAACCCGGAACATCCAGAGCCCAAGTCTGGCATCATAACCAAGTTAGATCACCGCCCCATACAACGTAAAGAATATTCATTCTTATATAATAAGTTATTCTATTCCTCATTATAGTAATTTTTAAGCTTAAGTCGCTGCTCTTCCTCAGATATATTCTTTAGTATCAACTCACCTAACTTTACTTCATTTTCACCAATTCTAGAGTAATCATAAAATTTGCCAGAACTTTTCTCAAAATAAAAACTTGGGCCAGAAAAGAAAGTTATTCTTTCGCTAGAAATGTAAAATTTATTAATCTCGTTTCTTACGGGAAAGAAGTAGTCTATTGAACCATTATACTTATTTTGTACTACGCAATTGCCATTCTCTTTTAAAATTCCTTCCAGGTAAGATTGCAGTGCTCCGCTTTTCTTTGATTCCGCCAGCTTCTTCAGATCAGACACCAAGATATCCTTTCCTACAAGCCTTCTAAGTAGGAAAAGCGAATCAACGTAATCTTTTCTGTAAATCTTTTCAAAGTCCGGAAGCATACCGTACATTTCAAAGGATTGCGAATCCGTAGAGACCTGCTCAGCGGGCATTTTTGTTATGCTGTCAAGCTTCTTTGCCTTTTCGGTTATTACAAAAACCAAAGAATTAAATCTTTCATTGTAGGTTAGCGCAGCCATCTTTTAAGACTAGGATTAAACTTATATATAAATATTACAGAAAACTCGCCGATTTTATTGTAATTTTTACAAGAAGTATGCATTAAAACGTTAATGATAATTCAGTAAGTGAAGATAATTAACTTTTTCCCATTCATTAGAAGTGCTTAGATAATGGACTAAACTCGCAGCGGCGCTAAGTTGTTTGTAGCTTAGCCTTTCGCAGTTGTCTGCAATTATTTTACACAGCTCTGCTATATTTTCTTCCTCCCCCTTTTCAGGAAGATTCCCGAATTTATAGTCTTTCTTTAATTCCTTTAGATTATAGATAAATTCGATGTTTTCCACGATTTCCTCTATTTTATAGCTTGCTTCTGAGCTGATACTGCCTTTCATACTATAAACGAATTTTTCCAAATTATCTATAAAGAATGGACTGTGATTCTCTTTGCAGTCGCTGTTAAGCTTGAATATCTCATTAAGCAATCTTTTCTTATTAGGAGGAACATTATCTATAGTATTAAGCAGTAATCTGTTTTCTAGGCTAGTTTTCTTATAAACCACCTAAAAATAATGAAAACAAGTAGTATTTAAGCGTATTTTTATATTGTAACGGATTACTCCATGTTTGAAAAGTTTATTATATTGTCTTCGTCCACTGTTCCAAGAAAGACGGCCCTGCAGCAGTATCTTTTTATCCCAAGCTCATCTAAAACTTCCTTAGGGGATTTATCTGCTATGCCTTCTTTATACTTCTCCCAATACTGCGACAAAGGCTTCCCACAACTATAACATCTCATCGGTATCATATCATTTCTATAACTGTAACTGTTCGCATTATGCCATTCATTTTCCTTATTTTTCTGACAAACTCCTGTATATCATGAGTTGTCTTAGTGTTTATAACGAAAACGGCATCGTACTCACCATAAACCTGAAAAGCTTCCTTAACCTCTGAAAGTTTTTTGACATTTTCAAAGGTTTTTTCCGTTTTCTCCGGGGCAATGTTGACCAGTACAATGGCTTTTACCATTGCTATTTAATGTCAAATCAATCTATTTAAGCTTTATGCAACCTATATTATTGAAATAATATGATAGTTATAGACTTGGAGACCTCTGGAACGAATCCGTATAAGCATTCGATATTAAGTATAGGGGCAGTTGATTTCTCTAACCCTGAAAGACAGTTTTATCAGGAATGCCGAATCGAAAAAGACAAGGAATATACGGAAGAAGCCTTGAATGTAAATGGTTTCAAGAAAGAAGATTTAAACGACCCAAAAAAGAAAACTTTGGAAAATGTATTAAATGAATTTATTGAATGGATGAAACCAGTAGAAGACAAAACTATAAGTGGCCATAATGTAAATTTTGATGCGACATTCTTGAATTATTCATTCAAAAGATACAACATTGATTTCTCATTTGGGTACAGAGTCTTGGATACCCATTCACTTGTTTATGCATCTATGCTAAGCAGAAACCTAAAGATCCCATTAAAAAACGAAAAAACTGGCATAAACTCAGATTATGTATTCAACTATGTAGGCTTGCCATCTGAGCCTAAACCGCACAATGCATTAAACGGGGCAAAAATGGAAGCTGAGGCACTGTCAAGGATTATCTTCGGAAGAAAGCTATTAAAGGAATATGATAATTACAGTGTGCCCGTATACCTCTCAAAATCTAATGTGCAAAAATAAAGATATTTATCTGTTTGTAGACAGATTCTTAAAATGCGGTCATAGTATAGTGGTAGAACATCAGCCCTCCAAGCTGAGAACGCGGGTTCGAATCCCGCTGACCGCAATTAAATAGCATTTACTAATTTAATATATTCATGGATATGTTTTGCCAAATTTTTAGATGCTTTGCATTTTGAGCTACATTTAACATACGGTAAAAAATCCTTATTTAAACCGTATTTTATGTATTCTGGTATATTACTTGAAGCAAATTTATTTATCTGTCTTATACCTGACGAAAATTTCATATTACCCTGTATAAATGCATTTATGCAGCAGCTTGGGTAGCCAAATAATTTTCCAAGAATCTCATCTATTTTTCCCTGCCCCTCTTTCATTATATAATACGAAGTTTTATTTCCATTTAGGGTATGTTTTATGTAATTTTTTGATTCTAACATTTCTACAGCAGTATTATACTTTTTACCCTCTAAAAAGTATTTCGACGGTTTTGCGCCATTAAGCTTGAACAATAATCTTTCCTCTTTGCTTAAATTGAAAGTGTAGGATTTCTTTGTTATAACGTCACTACAAAACCCAGTTATTTTACTAAGAGTTACATTAGTTTTTATTGAGCTTATACCCAAAGAACGTTTTATGCTATTTGAAATGGATAAATAAACCGGCGCCCTTTTTCTTGCATTTGTGGCAACTAAAAATATATTCAACTTATCGGTTTCTACAACATATCTAGCAAGCTCCACAGAAAGAGCATTTGTATTTCCAGTTCTTTCTTTTGCAATACTGTTTAAGTCAATATGACCATATTTTCGATTCATAAACTCTATAATTTCTTTTTTATTCATTTTTTACCTACAAAATAATAAGGTAAGATCAATATTACTACTTTAATTTTCAAAAATTAAAAACAACGCAAAGCTTAAGGTATGCATAAGACTGCCTACCAATTTTTTGATATGAAACAATTAAATTTTAGCAATTTGTTAAAATACCATGACAAAAAAGTATGAAATAATAATAATCGGGGCAGGCGTCGTTGGCACAGCAAGCATGTATGCTCTAAGCAGATATTCTGAATTCAAAGACGTGCTTATAATAGAGAAGGAAAAGGACGTTGCACTGCTTAACTCAAACAGCAACAACAACAGCCAGACTCTTCATTCTGGAGAGATAGAAACAAACTATTCAATAGAAAAAACAAAAGAGACCAAGGAAAATGCAAAATTAGTCGTAAGTTATGCAAATAAGGAATTAAGTGAAGATGAAAGAAAAAATGTCATACAGAACTGCCAGAAAATGACTCTTGCGGTTGGAGATAACGAAATAGATAAACTCGAGAAAAGATATGACTCAGAATTCAAGGAGATATTCCCATACGTCAAAAAACTAGACAAAAAAGAGGATATTGCGAGGGTTGAGCCAAATGTAGTAAAAGGAAGAGAAGAAAATGAAAATTTACTCGCGCTTTTCACGGATAACGGATACATGGTTGATTATCATAACCTATCAAAGTCCTTTATGGAAATAGCCATGCAAAGAGACTCATTTAAAGCAAAATTCAATGAAGAAGTAAAAGAGATAAAGAAAACTTCTCAAGGTTATACTGTAAAAACAAACAAAAATGAATTTCTTTCGGATTCTGTATTAGTAACCGCTGGTGCATATAGTCTTTTCTTCGCCAAAAAATTAGGATACGGAAAGAACCTAGGAATACTGTCTGTTGGCGGGAAATTCTATTACTCAAAAAAAGTACTAAACGGAAAGGTTTACAGAGTCGAAAGAGAAGGCATTCCTTTTGCAGCTGTACATGGAGATCCAGACATTACAGATCCAAATATAACTAGGTTCGGGCCTACAGTTAACATATATCCTGAACTTGAAAAGGGAAACATATATTCGATGCCAGATTACTTCCGCTCACTTAACTTCAATGAAGACACTGCGAAGAGCCTAGAAAACATACTATTTGATAAGACGATATCAAAAATTGTCAAGGAAAACTTGATTTACTCTATACCGTTTATTGGTAAGATATCTTTTACTAAGAATGAAGTAAACAAGATAGTGCCTTCACTCAAACCTGATGATCTTAAGCTTGCGGAGAATGTAGGAGGTATCAGACCACAAATAATAGACACAAACAAAAAGCAGCTTGCGTTAGGTGGAACTGCAATAGAAGGTGACGGCGCCCTGTTTTCAGTGACGCCTTCTCCCGGAGCGACCTCCTGCTTGAAAGAAGCAATGGACAATTGCCTTTATCTTGCTGACTATAACGAAAAACAGTTTTACCTTGAAAAATTCAAACAAGATTTAGATTATAAATTGTAGATAAACGGCAAAAATTACTTTAATAATTGTAAAGTGAGATAATCCTATGGAGATATTGTTTATTGGAAGATTTCAGCCATTCCATAAAGGACACTTCAATACGGTACTTTCAATAGCTAAAAAAGCAGATACTATTAAAATAGCAATAGGCAGCAAACAAGTTTCATTTACAAATCGAAACCCATTTACTTTTGAAGAGAGGAAGGAGATGGTTGAAAGATCTTTGAAAAAAGAAAATATCAAAAATTTTTTGATTTTTGGGGTAGAAGATAAAAATTCTAATAACAAATGGTTTAAAAGCTTGATAGACACTGTCGGTTACTTTGATTCATGCTACACTAAAAATAGGCTTGTATATGATATACTAACTAAAAACAAAAAAGAAGTAAAAAGTATAAAGAATTTTGAAAAGAATAAATTCTCTGGAACCAGAATAAGAAGGTTGATTACAGAGAACAAAAAAGTGGAAGAATTGCTACCACCGGAAACCTGGGAAGTAATCAAAAAAATTGACGGATTAGAACGTATAAAAAACATACACAAAACGAAAGAAAGAAGGGTATTTACAATTGGACATTCAACAAGAGATATTACCAATTTTATAGACATTATAAAGGAATATGGCATTGAAGAAATTGTAGACATAAGAACAATAGCAAAGTCTAGGCATAACCCCCAGTTTAACTCTGATAATTTAAAGACTGTTTTAGTTGAAAATGGGATAGGGTATAAACAATTTAAAGAATTAGGAGGCCTCAGAAAAGCCAGTAAAAATTCAATTAATACCTTCTGGAAAAACAGTTCTTTCAGAGGTTTTGCTGATTACATGCAGAAAAAGGAGTTTAAAGAAGGGATCGCTAAGCTAGCTAAACTATCTGCTAAAAAAAGAATTGCAATAATGTGCGCAGAGGTATTGCCATGGAATTGCCATCGTTCTCTTATAGCGGATTTACTTACTGCAAAGCACTTTTCAGTGACACACATAATAGACCACAACGAAACATTGGAGCATAAAATAAACAAGCATGCGAGAGAATATTACGGTAACCTTGTTTATAAATAACTTTATTTGTTTGAGTATTCTTCTTCTTTGTCTTCCTTTACTTCTAAAGGTATGCCTGATTTACTGAAAAGTTCAACAGTATCTTTATCATCATGATACTTTTTAAATGCAACGACTCTTTTAACGCCTACTTGAACAAGCATTTTTGCACATGTGAAGCAAGGTTCCATTGTTACGTAAGCTGTTGAACCATCGAGAGAAACACCGAATTTTGCAGCCTGTGTTATTGCATTCTGTTCTGCATGTACTGTTCTGACACAGTGCGTAGTTATCTCCCCAGTTTCATTGTCATACTGCTTCCTCAACATGTGGCCGACATCGTCGCAATGCGGCATTCCCTTGGGTGAACCTGCATAGCCAGTAGCCAGAATTCTGTTTTCCTTTACCATAACGCAGGCAGCATGCCCTCTGTCACAGGTTGATCTCTCTGCCACTTTTTTTGTTATCTCAGTAAAATATTCATCCCAACTTGGTCTTACCACAAGAGTATAGTTTAGTGTTATAATAAATAATTTATCCAAACGCCAATACAATTATTTATACAGATTAACCTTTCAAAAATATTTAAACTGTGAATGCTTATGTTACAATGTAATAATTCTAGGAAGTAATATGGAAATAGGAAAAGAAGTATTTGAATTTAAGGAAAAGGCATATTTTCCAGACAGCGATGAAATAAAGGTGGTTGACTTGAAAAGCTACCGTGGAAAATGGGTTCTCTTAACTTTTTACCCAGGGGATTTCACATTTGTATGTGCTACGGATATTGAGGCATTGATGGAAAAATACAGCGAATTTCAAAGCGAAGATGTCGCAGTATTTGTTATAAGCGCCGATACAGTGTTTTCACATAAGGGGTGGGTTCAGGCCTCTCCAAGGGTAAGCAAAAGCAAGATACCTATGATAGAAGACCCTAAAAAGGAGATAATAACCAATTATGGTTTCCTAAATAGCGAGACTGGCGGGGCCAGAAGAGGAATGGTAATCATAGATCCAGATGGAAGGCTACAGTATTATTCCATTTTCAACGATGCACTTGGAAAGGACATCGGTCATTTAATGTTTGCATTGAAAGGCCTTAAAGCAATATACAATGCAAAGGAATCTGCAGGCCACATATGTATAGTACCAGCGGTAGCAAAATCAACCGAAACGGTAAAAACCATGGATGTTGATACCGTAAAGGACATAGGAAAACTTTAGATCGTAAGTTTATTTCAGTATTTTTCATTCCATTTGAATTTTTATATGATTCTGGTTTAGAAGTTAACAGCTTTAAGAATGTCCGCAATTACTGGTATTTAACGGACTAGTCGATTTTTGATACTAATAAAAATCATTGATGACCATAAGCGCCGAGCATCGCGCTCAAAAGAACCAAGGCTATTAAAAACATTTTGATACCAGGATCTACAGTCACTTTTGTAGCATCTTCTATTGAACTTATAAGAACATTACCAGTATCTGTCAGATAATCACTTAATTCAACCTCTGGTTTTATAAAATTCTGCAGATCTCCTTTTATTATGGCAGTTATATCGTCGTTTAAGTGATCCATAAATAGCTGTACATTCTTGAAATTTGGATCGGCCTTAAACTCTGCAACCAAACCATCCTTACCAAGAGATTTTATGTACTCGCCGACGCTGCCTTTCCTGGTTTTCCATTCGTTTCCCTTAGATGAAAAATATGCCTCCAATAATGAACGAGTGTATGCTCTTTCCATAATTATAAATTAATTATTTAGTATTTAAGTACTTATCAGTTTATTTTTGGTTATAAATAAAAATTATAAATACACGTAGAACTTTAAAGGGGTATGGAACAGATGGAAGCGCTTATATTCGTTGAGGTTTCTCAGGGATCTTCGGCAATAGAAATAGCCAAGGCCGTCAGTAGTGACGAAAAAGTAACTGAGGTAATGTTAATAAGCGGGCAGTGGGATTTATTAATAAGGTTAAAATACAGCAACATAGAGGAGCTTTCAAACTTTGTTGTTTCACAGCTAAGAAAAGAAAAAGGTGTCGGTAGAACTGACACTACTATAGTATTAAACAAGGTAAAGTGAGGTAAAAATGGAAGAAGATGAAATTGAACACACTGAAGAAGAAAATGATAATGAAGAAACTACAGAGGAGATACATTCTGACTTTGAATACAAAGACATAAAAGATTTGCCGGGAGTCGGCAGCACTATTGCTTCAAAGATAAGGAATGCCGGTTACCAAGACATAATAGCACTTGCAACCGCAAATCCCTTGGTTTTGGTAGAAGCCTGCGGAATAGGAGAACCTACAGCAAGGAAAATAGTGGCTGAAGCAAGAGAAGCGTCGAAAATGAACTTCATGTCTGGACTAGAGTTTGAAGACAAGAGAAAAAGCGTGCAAAGGATATCTACCGGCAGTGAGGCCCTTAATATTTTGTTAGGCGGGGGAGTAGAAACACAATCAATAACTGAATGCTATGGTGAATACGGTTCAGGTAAAAGTCAACTTGCGTTTCAACTATCTGTCAATGTGCAGTTGCCTTTAGAGAAAGGAGGGTTAGAGGGCCATGCAATATGGATTGACACAGAAGGGACATTCAGGCCAGCAAGAATCGAGCAATTGGCAGCAGTAAAGGGCCTTGATCCAAAACAGGCTTTGCAAAACATAAAGATAGGAAGAGCGTATTCTTCTGACCACCAAGTTCTTTTGGTTGATAAAATACCTGAGTTAATAAATGCAGACCCTAAGATAAAATTAATAGTAGTGGACAGTATGATGGCCCTGTTTCGTGCAGAATATGTGGGTAGAGGAACATTAGCGGATAGACAACAGAAAGTGAATGTAGTTCTACATAACCTTCAAAGACTAGCTGACCGTTTCAATGTAGCAGTTTACATAACGAACCAAGTAATGGCTAGGCCAGATGTAATGTTTGGAGATCCAACAGCGGCTGTTGGCGGGCATATAATCGGACACGTAGCTACTTACAGGATATACTTAAGAAAAGGTAAGAAAGGCTCAAGGGTTGCAAAGCTAGTGGACTCACCAAGCTTGCCTGAAGGAGAAGCTTCTTTTGAAATTACATCCAACGGAATAATGGATATAGAAGAAGAAAAGAAAAAATAAGCCATTTTGTGGTGAAACATGAGATTAGAAGGCCAAAGACTCAAAGATATCATTGACTTAATTGAACCTATAAAAGACCCTGAAATAGGCATAAGCATAGTTAAGCTTAGAATGGTAGAATCCATTGAAGAAGACAATGGAAAAATAAAAGTAAATGTGAAATTAACCGTGCCAGGCTGTCCTTTATCCTCAACAATAGAAAAAGACGTTAAAAAAGCGCTTAAAGAGAAAGGATACAACAATGTAGAAGTAAACTTCGGATTCATGTCGAAAAGGGAGTTGGAAGACATAAAGGAAGTTGTAAGAAAGGAACAAATTCAAATGCCGCAGAGCATAGAAAGGTACGAGAAAAAAAGCATAAGGAAAATAATAGCGGTTTACTCTGCTAAGGGGGGGGTTGGAAAAAGTACTATTGTAAAATTACTTGCAGAAACTGCAAATTCAATGAATTATAGTACGGGAATACTTGACTGCGATATCTCTGGGCCTTCAATAACTTCTTTGTTCAATTTAAAAGAAAGAGCTTATGCTAATGAGGAAGGAAAGATAACCCCTATAATAAAGGATGGGATAAAGATTATGGCAGTTGATACGCTAACCGATGTAGAAGCAATAATATGGCGTGGGCCATTAGTTTCCAGCGCAATAAAACAGATGTATAATGACACTAATTGGGGTAATTTAGACATACTTTTCTTGGATTTGCCCCCTGGGACTAGTGATGCACCTATAACCGTCTTTCAGTCAATACCTGTTGACGGAACGGTTGTGATTACGACTCCACAGGAACTTTCCAACTTAATAGGGAAGAAAACGATTGTGGTTGCCAAAAGCCTAAACATCCCAGTAATCGGTGTTATAGAGAACATGAGCTATTTTGTATGTAAACATTGCGGAGAAAAAAATGAGATAGGGAGCAAAGATACAAAGCTTGATCTCCCAATTCTTGCAAAACTGCCTTTCTTTAATGACCTTAATGCAGAAAAGGAAGAAAGCATAAACCAGCTAAAGATTGCTGTTGGTAAAATAGTTAATGGATAATTTAATTAATTGTTTTATAGTATTGTAGACAATATAACCTATGGAAATATTTAAGGAATATGACATACGTGGATTGTATCCCCAAGAAATAGATGAAGAAAAAGCATACAAGATAAGCAGGGCCATTGCAACTGCCTTGAAAGGAAAGAGGGTATTCTTAGGATACGACAACAGAATAGGCAGCCTAGCGATAAGAGACTTCGTTAAAAAAGGCTTGGTTGAAAGCGGAAAAGATGTTGTGGATTTGGGGTTGGGACCAATAATGATACCGGTGTTTGCTTCATTTATTGAAAAAACAAATGGGCTATGCATAACAGCATCGCACAATCCAGCAAAGTATACCGGACTGTTGCCTTACAACAAAGGTGTTACCGTAACGCCAGAAAAAATAAAGATTGCGTATGACAAAGGTAAGTTCACTGAAAAAGTTGGTAATTTAGTAGAAGAGGATTATTATGAGAGGTATATATCTTACATAACTAAAGGAATCGGAAAACTCGATCTAAATGTTGGGATAGACAGCATGGGCGGTTCGACAACAAGTATAGCCCCGGATATTTTTGAAAGGCTCGGCTGCAAGGTAAAGCTTTTGCATCCTAAGCCTGATAGCGATTTTTATGGCAAAGCTCCTGAGCCAATAAAAGAAAATGCAATTGGATTGGGTAAGATGGTTAAAGAAAACAGTCTAGATTTAGGAATGCAATTTGATGGTGACGGCGACAGAGTAGCTTTCGTAGATGAAACAGGTAAATTTGTAGATCCTATGGTTATAACAATGATATTCATAAAATACCTAAAACTCAGAAAAGTCGTAGCTACAGTATCTTGCTCCTTGCATCTCGAAGAATTTGCAAAAATCACTTACTCAAAAGTTGGTAGGCCAAACCTAGAAAAAAGACTTGTAAACAAAAAATTCGACTTGGGTGTAGAGACTGCTTCACATTACTATTTTGCAAAGTATTTTCCTTTTTCAGATGGATTATTGGGAGGGATACTGCTAGCTAATATTCTAAATAAGACCAAAAAGAAACTAAGCCAGCTTGTTAATGAATTTCCAACAGTATATTTCGGTTCAATGTCCATTCCATTTGAAAATGAATCGAAAAGAACCGCTAAAATGAATAAAATAGAAAAAGAAGCGATTAAATACGGAAAGATTGAAAGAATAGACGGAATAAAAGTAATAAACGAGCAAGGATTTATGCTGTTCAGGAAATCTAACACCGAACCGATACTACGGGTATATTATGAGGGAAAGGACGAAGAAGCTTACAGAAAAATAAAGAATGTTGTAAATTCAATTATAAAATAATGGAAGAATGGATAATCGACAAGATAAATGAAAAAAGCAATAAGTCTAAGGAAGAAATACTTGATATTATAAGGCAAAGAAAAAAGCAGTTTCCTGAGTTAACTGAAGACGCAATATTAAGGATGCTGGCAACTGAAAACGGTATTATACCAATTAAACGAGATTACAAGATAAAGGAGATAAACCAGAGAATAAACCACGTAAACTTATCTGCAAAAATAAAAAGGAAGTTTCCACCAAGAAAGGTAACAGTAAAAGGAAGAGAAGCAAGGGTTATGAATTTTGTTATAGAGGATGAAACTGGTGAAATGCCAGTAGTAACTTGGAATGAAAATTATATTGACAAGATAATAAACAGCCCAGACGGAGAGAGCATATCGATAGCAAATGCATACTCAAAAGAAAATCCATTTAATGGAATCATAGAATTAAATCTGGGGAGTGGAAGTGCAATATCTATAAATTCAACTATTACTCAAGAGAGAGAGAAAATAAAGACGGTGTACAAAAAAATAAGAGACATAAAGGATGGAGAGTCGGCGGATATAAACGGTTTTATAACGAGACTTTTCTCAGAGGATATATACCTAATAAGGTGCAATATCTGCAAAAAGAAAGTAGACGTTGAATGTGATGTCCACAAGGACAAAGCATTGTCAAAAACTTTACGGATAAGAGGGATATTTGACGATGGAATTTACAGTTCAAGCATAACATTCTTTGACAGGCAAGCAGATTCTCTTTTGAAGCTTTCACAAAGCCAAGACATAAAAGAAAAACTAAATGATATTTCATTTGGCTTATACCAAGTAAATATAAGCGCAAAAATGAATAAATTTAATGATAGTTATTCATTGACTGCAAGAAAAATTTCTAGAACGGAATATAACCTTTCTTAATACTATACAAAGATGTAAAGGAAAGATCCAATAGTTATTAAGGTTATTCCTATTAACCCGAGCCTTTTCGCTCTTTCCCCTAAAAGCAAAAATGATGCCACTATTACTATTGGAATTCCTAACTGAGCAACAAATGGAGTTAGAACTGCATTAAATTTATAAGCAAAGGAGAAAACAACTGTTGCAACGCCATTCAGAATACCTGCTAATACGATGTACTTGAACTTTTTATCAGAGATGTAATAAATAATTGATTTATTTTTATTCTGTAAGAACGCGACGGGCAAACAAAACAGAAAAGCGAACGACTGAAGTATCGCGTAGTAAAGCAACGGAAGATTTGTGTTTATAGTGTAAAATAGCACCCACATGAACACCCATAACAATACCGCTATCAATGTAAACACTACATACTTAGAAAACCTGGCTTTTCCACTTGTATTAAACAAAAGGGATATTATCCCTGCTATTATAATTAAAAAAGGCAATATAATTGAATGTAAATCAGAAATGAAGAAGAATATACTGCTGAATAATGCTATGAGTACCTCCTGCGACCCGACAATTGTATTTATTATGGATATATTGTAATGCTCTACTGAATAAAGCATCAGATACATCCCCAAGGTATACATTGCGCCTAAAAGCGCAAGAAGTGGTAGGTACGCCAAATCAAAAGAGAGATTTCTGTATATAATAAATGGAATTATGAGAGTACCGATTGCGGAAAAGCCAAGAAATATTGGTATGAATTTTCTGTAGCCAACGCTGCCTATGTATTTTTTTGATATTAATGGATATACTGAAAATCCAATAAGTATTATAAAAAGAGATAATATATAGGTATAAAGCATATCACAGCTTTCTTATGGAGCCTGCCTTGCCTACGTTGACCTGCAGCTCGTCTCTAAATGATTTAACGTAGCCTTTGTTTATCTCTACAGTATCCCCTACAGAAAACATTTCAATTTGCTTTCCCCATAAAGAAAGCTTGCATTCACCGCTATCATCTTTTATTTTTGCGGTAGCGACTTTGTTACTGCCGAATTTTGTCATTACCTCTCTTGCTTCTCCTATTTCAGTTATTTCTGCCGACAGATCAACGTCGCTCATTCCGTCCTTTAATTCCGATATTTTCATGTTTTCACCCCAAAAAAGAAGAATACAATAATGGGAGCAGTATTGTAACATCGCCTTCTACTGTTATCTGCTTTGCTTCGGGCTTAACCTTGCCCCAAGATATTGCTTCTTCTAACCTTGCGCCTGACAAACTGCCGTCCCATTCGACAGCAGTAGTCATGTATATCGCATAATCCAAGCCATTCTTAAATTGGTTCCACCAGATAGTATGATGCTTGGAGATACCGCCACCAAGCATTAAAGCTCCGCTCTCCTTTGCCTTAAAGACTATGCCTGCCAAAAGATCCTCATCTTTTATTAGATTTATTTTAAAGTCTTTGTCCTTCTGCGAGTACATCCATATCTGTGAACCTACACTTCCGTCTGTTATGCCTGGAACTATCATAGGTATGTTATTTTTCCAGGCCCAGAAAACTATCGACTCTTTTGCATTTTTCTCCTTGCTTATCTTGCTTCCAATAAATGATATTAACTCACTTGTTGAATATTCTTTTTGCTGTCCCGCCGCCTCTTTTAGTATAGGTATAAGTTTGTCTTCGAGAATATAACCGTAACTGTCATTTGGTATGAATATATTATATAAACGATTTATGCCTTCCTGCCTTAATTTTGCATCATCCGACATTTCAGTTCCTGCGTAGTAGTCTTTCCAAACTTTTGCAAGGTCATGATCCAGCGTTCCGCAGGTAGTTATTATTACATCTACAAGCTTGTTTTTTACTAAATCCACTATTACGCCTCTTAAACCTGTTGATATAACGTCGGCTGGAAAAGAAAGGAATTTCACGCATTTGCTGTCTTTTTCCATATCTTTAAATATATCGGAAGCTATCGCTAATTTCTTCGCAGTGAACCCCCCACTCTCTGAAAATGCGTTCACTAAGTCAGAAACCTTCTCTCCTTTTTTAATCTCTATATTTTTTACCTTCTTTCCTAGCATCCTTATTTTAGTGAATTTATTATTTAAATATGTTTTAAATTAACTCGAGATTACAAGGATAGAATCATCTTGGCCTTCTGTTTTTAGATAATTGGAAGCAGCCGCCCTTACGTCATCTAGAGTGAGGGTTATTGCCTCCTTATATAATTGGTTTATATCCTTTCCGTATTTCAAATAAGAAGTTAACATTTCTGTAGAATGATCTAGTGTTGAATCAAACGTATCGGCAAGACTTGCTTTTAAGCTTATATTAGATTTATTTGCGTTTTTGTCAGCAACATCTCCGTTTATTATCTTTTCTATCTCGCTAAAGATTAGCCTCTTACTCTCTTCCAAATCCTTGCTTTTTGTCTTAGCATATACTACTAGATAGCCTGTATGCCTGCTTATGTCTATATCCGAATCTGCTAAATATACCAATCCTGCTTTATCGCGCAGACTTTCCATCAACCTATTTGCCAAAATATTATGTATATAATCTAAGCTTGCCCTTCCTCTTTCCGATTTTTTGTAAAGTTCTTCTGCACCAGGAATTTTCATTCCAAATACTATGGAAGACTGACCAGGGTAAGGATTAAAACTTCTCATGTACACACTTTTGTATTTGGTTATGCCAGTATAAGCCTTTAACTCGGGTATGACGGTTCCTTTTTTTACACCGCTAAATGCATTATCTATGCTTTCAATGACTTTTTTATGATCGAAATTTCCAGCTATTGCCATAACTACATTCCTTGGGGAGTAGTATTTTGAGTATAAATCTAGTATTGTGTCTTTAGATAACTCTTCAATTTTCTTTGGATCTCCACCAAAAAAAGTCGTTGCCGGCTTCCTTAAAAGATACGCCCTTGGAATTGCTCCTTCCAGAGAGAATTCTGCTCCAAAATTGCTTTGTACTTCATTTGCTACCGCATTTTTTTCCTTTGTTAAGTTGTCTTCGGGAAAAACCGAATTGAAAAGCATACTTGAGATAATATCAAACACATATTGTGGTTTTGATAAACTTAATAGTTTGAACTTAAATGAGGTCAGCTCTCCCTCTGTCTCGCCATTCCAGTATACTGTTTGGTTATCTAGAAAATCCTTTAATTTTTTCTTGTCAAATTTTTCTGTGCCTTCAAAAAGCATGTGCTCTATAAGGTGTGAAACCCCTGTCGTGCTATTACTTTCATATAACATGCCATAATTAAGACCAACGGCTATTGAAGCGCTGTGCAGGTGGTCATTCGGACTTAGTATAACTTCCAGCCCGTTATCAAGCCGGTATTTATTATAGGGTTTCATGAAACTTAATGAATAAAAGGAATATTAATAGTTTTAAAGAATTCGCATTACTTTGCAATTTGTCTGACTATTTACGCCACTTGCCATTTTCATAACCTATTAAATATGCAAGCAAACCGCCGCTTATTGCAAGAAAAATATCTGTTATACCTACCAGCTCGGCCGCATAAATACTTGGGGTCCTAAGTCCTTCTTTTATTAAAGGTATAAACCCCAAAATATCTAGAGACAAAAGTGCTGCATAAGGTCCAACCCTTACTTTCTGCACAAACCCCTCATTTTCAAGGCCCTTCAATGCTGTCTTATACAAGTATCTTTTTCCATGTTTTTGGGAGTAATCAAGCGATTTTATTGGAAGATTGCTGTCATATCCTCTGCGTCCAAGCTCTCTTTCCAGCATTTTAAGCGAAGCCTGCGATAGCACTAATTTATACCTATCTTCATCTCCGTCATGCCTTCGGTATTTATTCATTTCCTTTGTAACGAAATAAAGATAAGATGAAAAGGCATGAGTGAAAAAATCACTATTCTCCTTATATATATTTGCAAGTTTCTCAAACTTAGTTTGTCCTATCATTAATTCAAAATCTGACACTGCGCTAAGAACCTTTTTTTCAAGATCACTACTACTTTGGCCCTTAAAATTAGAATCGATTATAAGCTTTGACAATGATGACCTAAAATAACCGGTCTCGTTGTTGTCCATTTTATTTTATATGATTTAATGCTTAAATAAGTGATTTAAGCATTAATCCTTCTTCTATGTAAGCTTTAAACGGTCTTTTCCTGCCCGGGCTCTAACACTATTACCTTTGAGCTCTTTACCATCTTTGCAAATTTGTTTGGATCCTGCACTATCGGAGGAAAAGTATTGTAATGCATTGGGAAGACTATTTTTGCTCCTATGTACTTGGCAGCAATTGCAGCCTCTTTGGGCCCCATTGTGAAAAATCCCCCTATTGGAAGCATAGCAACATCTGGTTTATAGAGTTTCTTTATAAGTTGCATGTCACTAAACAAAGCAGTATCCCCAGCATGATATATGGTCTTTCCATCCCCGCGTAGGATAAACCCCCCTTCATTACCGCTGTGTATTGCGGGAACCATTGCAATTTCTAATGAACCTAATTTTGTAATGCTGCCTATATTCATGCCTATGGCATTTGCCTCGGGAATCCCTGCTTTCTGAGCATCTAAAGAAAGTTCAAACTTGCCTACCAATTTGGCATTGTTTCTTTTTGCGATATCGAACGCATCCCCCAAATGATCAAAATGGTTATGGGTAACAAAAACCATATCTACCTTTATATCTTGTGCCTTCATCGCCGCTTTTGGATTATTCGTAAGAAATGGGTCGATTATTGCTGTAGTATCCTTGAAATTTACCAACCACGCGGCATGACCTAACCATTTAACACTAACCATTCAAAACACCTCCAATATTGTCTACAAAGGAATTATCCCGCTTGCAGTCACCGCTAGCAATATTGAAAGAACACCGGATGCAATAAGAAAACCAGATTGCAGACCTGCTTTCATCTTGCCATGAGTGAGCGCAAAGAAGCCTACTTCATCAAATAAGTAGGAGATTAAGGTTATTTCAACTATTATGAAATCTACAATGCTATAAATGGCATAGCCTGAATTCCAGAAGAACAAAGCGATTATCGCAATTATATTAAAGACAAAAAGTACCATAGTCATGTCTCCTATAAACTTCATGTCCCAGTTATACAAAAGAGTCATCCCAAAAGTTATCCATACAAATGAAAATATAAGCATAAGAAGGGAAAACATCAATTCTACATTTGCCGCGGGATAAACTGTTCCATAAGGCGTTGTTATTATAAGAAGTAAGGAAGATATGAATATTGCGAGGCCTGCCAAAGTAACTATTACGCCAAGGGTTTTTGCAGTTGTCTTGTCTTTGCTTGACCCTTTTAAATTGATACCGGAGATTATAGCTGCAACAGAAAAGGCGGAAATAGCGAATGCTACGGGCGCTAATGCCATTTTATATAAAAAAAGTTAATTATATATAAATATTTCGACTATCTAAGCATAAAGGTTAAGAATCAGACTGACGGCAATGGGGAGGAACAAACTGGCGCAGCATTGTTTATGTCTTTGCATATCATTGCAGTTATGTAACCGGCTTCCTTTGTTATTCCTTTGCTTATTGCAGAGCCAGTAGTATTGAATTGGTTTATTATATAAGTTGGCAGGTATCCAGTCCCATTGGCAGCGAATATTATAGGAACTCCATTGCTTACTAGGCTAGATCCTGCTCCAATCTCGAAGAAATTTCCGCCTATAAGCGAAAAAGGAACTGCCCCTTGCGGGTCATATTTTGTTGCGTACTTGTTTTCAAAAGGCGTAAAGACTTGCAAGGGAGAAGGATCGGGGTACTCGTCATTATAAAGCTCTTCTGAAGTAAAGTTAACGTATTTAGAAGTGTAAACCAAATGTGGATTAAGAAAATTTATTGTCCAATCGCCTTCATATGCATGATAAAAGAGAGTATCTGTTTGTGGAAGTTGTGAATAGTTTGTTACTGGTAAGGTGTTTAAAGTTACCGTATTTCCATAATACGTCCAATTACCAAAGTTACTTAGTGCAGCGAAAAATGCATATCTTTCTATAGCGCAGTACTCGCAGCCTTCAATGCCTGCAAAATTTACCCATAATTTGCCGTTATTGATTATTGGAGAAGCGCCATTTATACTAAACCAATTATTTCCGACGCTCTTTGTTGCAGAACCATTCACAAAGAAGAGCAGATACAAAACAACCACAATTATTACTGCCAGTAGAGTCACAAACATGTAAATTATTGTTTTAAGCTTAAACTTCAAACTATCCATCTTAAGTACAATATTTAAAAGCATATAAATTTTGCTAATTTATCTAGTATATGGAAATAAAGCTAGAGTATGATGATGAAAGAGGCATTTATCTATTAAACAAGATTCGTGTACTGGTTTTGCCAAAAGGTAGCCTAGAATCGTTGCAAAACTCCGTTAATATGATACTTGGGCTTGCAACTAAAAGCATATTCCAAGAGGTTTCATCTACAGTTTTTTATTCTTTTCTCCAAGATTTAATAAAAAGAAAGTCATTAAAGATAAGGGGAGAAGAAAGAACAGAAATAGAAATATTCGACCTTTTCAAAGGAATGGGGTTGGGACGCATAAATAAGGTGTCCAGTGACTTAAATGTTTACAAGATAAGCATAGACGGCAGTGCAAATTCGTTTTTGAATTTAATATCAAATTCCCCTTACTGCTTTAACAGCATAGGTATACTAACCGGAATCTACAGAATAATAACAAACAGAGATGTTGAGGTTACTGAAGAGAAGTGCAGAAGCACTGGTGATTCAGATATGGATTACTTCAATATAGATGTAAAGGATGAAAAGGGAGAATATTCTTATATACCTTCTCAGATATTCGATGAAAAAAACCAAAATTTAAGGGCAGTAGAGATAACCACAGATGAGACAGACATTTTTGTAAATTCAATCCCTTCCGAAATAATGCCTGTTGTTTACTTTCCTTATCTTTTTAGTAAATTAAGAAAGATAATCGGACAAGGGGTATATGGAATAGAAAACCAAGCAGGAAAAGAGCTAGCAAAGTTATACCAACAGTATAACCTGCAGATTATAAAGGAAAAGTACGGTTTGAATGACTTGAGCATAATTTCTATTCTAAGTGGATTCGGAAAGATAAAGACATTAAAAACAGACTTGGGATATTTTTTAGAGGTAGACGTATATAATTCATTTAATGCACTGCATGTGGATGACGCAATAGAAAAGAGGTGTTTTCTTCTAGGAAGTGTGCTTTCCGGACTTTCCTACAAGATAACTGGGACTATGCTAAAATTAAATGAAAAGGAGTGCTCTGCTATCAATAATGAAGTGTGCAAATTTTCATTCGAGTGAGTATAATTATTAATATTAATCAAGCAATCATAATCTTGGAGCTATCGCCCAACAGGAGGGCACACGACTGAAGCTCGTGACGGTGAGGGTGCAAATCCCTCTAGCTCCAAACTTTTAAAATTAAATTTGTAAATTATGCAATACTGGTTTATTACTGCTCTCTACACCTTATGCTTTCTACTACTCTGCTAAAGGCCATGTTGACAGTGCTTATTGAACTATTTTGTGAAGCTAACCCAAAAACCATGCAAACTGTTTTGCCAGTAACCGCTATGGCAACTTTAACATATTTGAAAGATATGTTATCAATCTGGGGTATTTTGACATTCTTGTCGGTTATTACAACCCCTTGTTTGCCGGATAAATTAATATTTGAATAATTTAACGTGCTTATTTTGAAAGAACTTAGAAAACCCTTTACTTCATTTATGTTCGTAGTATTTGAAAAATTAGCTGGCACATTAAAATCAGTCACTAATACTAAATTGACGTTTTTTATCAACTTACTAATACTTGCAAGACTCAGGTTCTTGGATAATGCTCCGGATATCATGCTGGGTATATCGCCGATAATACTAGAGATATACGAATTGGGCAGTATTATTGACACAGAAGAATTTGTAAGTTCGTTTGATATTCCTTTGGAAATGCTGGTATTCTGTGAAAGAATTGGTACCCCGTTTACAACGGACGGAGAGAAAATAAGCCAGTTTCCTGGATAAGAAAAATTAACTCCATTTGAAACCATTGTATTATTGGAGTTAGCCCCCTTGAAAAAAGAGGTAATAGACTGGCCAATCAGGCCTGCAACTTCTGGCGCATTTATATTTATTATATAAGTAGAGATTAACGAAAACACAATTATTGCGATTATTACGTAAAATACGATTTTTAGTAATCCCATAATTTATAGAACATTCGGAAGTATAAAAACTTAAGGAAACCGTTAAATTACACAAGTATACAAGTTTATATGAACACAAGCAATGACTACGGAAAATTTAACGATATATATAAAATTTCTAAAAGAGTATTTAATCTCGCAGAGATAGGCAGCAAAGAGTTCAAAACATCCGCTTTACTTTCTAACTTTCTAAAGAAAAATGGCTTTAAAATAAAGAAGCCGTATAAAGGGATGAAAACAGCGTTCAGAGCAGAATACGGCAGTGGAAAGCCGGCTGTTGGCTTATTGTGTGAGGAAGATGCCTTGCCAAATGGGCATTCTTGCGGGCATAATCTTATAGCTGCTTGGGCAGTTGGAACTGCTATAAAACTAAAAGAAAAAGGTTACAAAGGAAGAATAGTAGTAATCGGTACTCCTTCTGAAGAGGGTATAGGAGAATATTCCGGAAGCAAAGACAAGCTTGTTAAAGCTGGAGCGTTTAAAGATATTGATTTTGTTATAGGAGTACATCCGGATTCACAGTGGAGTGTCGGTTGCCAGTCACCTGCAGATATAACTGCTGAAATTATTTTTGAAGGTAAAGCCAGCCATTTGGAAGAAGCTGAGAAAGGGATAAATGCACTTGATGCGCTTATTGCAACTTACTTAAGCATAAGAAATGCTACTGCATCTTTCAACAAATACATGCATGTATTAGTTGGAATGTATATAAAACAAGGAGGGATGGCTTCTAATATCATACCAGATAGAAGCATACTTGAAATAGACTTAAGAAGCACTAAAACCAGTTACTTGATACATGCTTATAACAGAATAAAAAAGATAGCTACAGGGATAGGAAAAGCTTATAAAACAAAGGTTACTGTCAAGCAAATGGCCCCTGTATACGAAGAGTATAAAAATGCTGTGGTAATAGACGAAATATTGTATAATAAATTAAAAAAGCAGGAAGTAAATGCCGTTAAGCTTTACGAGAAAAGTGACCAGCAGATAGGAGCAACAGATGAAGCTAACGTCAGCAAGGCCGTTCCCACAGGGCACATTGATTTTAAGATAGCCCCGAAAAGCGTAGCAGGCCATTCAGATAGGTTTAGAGAATTAGCGGGGAGTACTGATTCATTGAAACAGCTAAGAAAAACGGTAATTGCGGCGGTTGATACCTGTTTGCAAATAGAAAACGACCAAAAGGCAAAAAAAGAAATTGAAAAATTGAAAAGGAAAGTGTAACTCGGGCTTCATTCCAAATTATAAAATATTTTACTGTGAGGTATCTAAACCATCTATTATATCGAACCCGTATTCGGTACCTATCCTAAAATTATCGAAGTTCCAACCATATTTTGTTGCAAGGTAAAGAATTGGTAGAAGATTATTAAAGTTGTCTATCCTTCCATATACTTTTAGATTTGTTTTTTTGTCTTTTCCAAGCGCCTTATCTATTTTTTCAAACCATTCCTTCGAAAAGTTCAGATTCTCGCCGTCATAAGTCTCCTCTTCCAGTAACCTTATAAAAATACTGATGTAATCCGGCGAGCATTCCTGCGACAATTTAATTGCATTTTCTATTAAGTCATCTGGTAACTTATCTATTTCAAGGTAGACTTTTGACTGCTTATTTGCCTGTTTTGTCATATCTAATAACAAGTTGATCTCTTCCTTAAACAAATCCGGATGGTCTGTTAACAATGATAGATTGGGACTAAATTCTATTTCGCTAGTTTTAAGGGATATCGCAGAGGAGCATGCTTGCTTTTTTTCGTCTATTGTGTTTCTGTTACCATGAAAAGAGGAGATAAACGTTATCAACTCTAGTTTATCTGTCTGACCTATAACCTCTTTAGCTTTTGAAATAGCGGTTATTGGTATGCATACCCTACTGAACCCATAGTCAATCGCCTTTTTTATGAACTCTTGTAACTTGCTTTCTGGAAGGTAAGCTGGTAGATAAGTAAGGTCTATATGAGACAAGAGCCAATTTTTAAAATCTTGTTTTGATTTGAAGATGTAAGAAGGATCAAAGCCTTCTAACCAAGTAACAGAAACCATATTTGATTAAACAAGGCCCCCTGCTAATATTTTCTCACCCTGATTATCCAAATAAAATCCGGGTTCAGAGCTTATAAACATACAATTAGTTTAACTCTGTATAATTTATAGTTTTCTCTAACATTGCTGGTCTCCAAGGAAACTTGGTCAGTTTACCGCCTGTCATATATTCATTAGGCATTTAATTTCAAATGCTCCTTATTGCAGTATTCAAATTTTTAACATATTAATTTAGTATAACCTAAAAATTAAAGAACGCATTCTTTCTCCAAAATGGATAATTTTGCAGGGAAAAGAAGATATCATGGCTCAAGCTTAAATTCAGCAGTCGCTGCTATCAGCAGTTATGCTTTTACCGTAAGTATCTGTGTAAACACAGCTGCCACTATCATAGAAATAGCTGCTTGTGCCAGGTATTTGACTGTAGCAGTGCAAAGAAGAGTACCCTGGCATAGTTGCTGTGCAAAACGAGGTACTGGCTGGATTTGGGCTGCTTGCCAGGCTACAATCCGTACTACAAGTAAACTCAAATGAACTCACATTTGAAGCTGGCGGTTTTATCGAATTAGAGGTTTTTGAAATAGGTAAAATGACAAAGATTACAACTAAGACTAAAATTAGCAGACCCAACAATATTATAATTAACGTTGAAACTGGAAGCCCTTGCCCTTTCATTTAATTATAAAATTATTAAAAGTTAAATTACTATCTATTTGAATTAATAATCCGGCCTAGCCACTTTATCGAATTTGTCCTTCGCAACTCTGTACCACACCCCATTAAACTTTATGAAATCTTGTTTGTTCTTGTTAACAATTCTTTGTATCTCCTGAGCTGCGTCTTCTGGCCTGACTCTTAAAACTGCTGTTTTAACTTTGTTTTCATTGAAAGTTTCCTTAGGCAGTGAAATCTTTATTTTTCTTACGGTTATCTGTTCTGATTTATGCATATGTGGTGTTATCGTTATAACTCTTTCTTTAAATCTTAAGGCCATGGCTGCGAGGAAAAGGCCGATTATCGCAAATGTCAAATAGGCTATTGCGGTGTCAAAGAGATTTAGAAGAAAAGAAGTCATTGCAACCGGAAGCAGTTTCCTCTGCAGGAAAAACACAGATACTGCTAAACCAAAATCTAAGAAAGAGGAGTATACAGATAATCTAACAGCGGTTGAGGACAAAACAGAATGAAACTTTTCCCTTTCTACCATAATTATTATACTCCGTGTATATATTAAACTTTTCTTCCTTTTAAATACATTTTTAATCTTTGGACAGTTTCAATGTAACCTTCTTAACACTTCTAAAATTCTACAGCAAATCAAGTTTTTTGTAAGTTATAACTATTTTACTCTTGCTGTCATTTAATTTCGCTTTGTAAAAGGCATCTTTAAAGTAAATAATTGCTTCTTTTCTGCCAATTGCAAACATAGTGCCATCCCGGAATTTTATTCCGGCCGAATTTAGCTTAGATGCTATCTCTTCCGCCGATTCTTTGGAATTTGTTAAATCCAAAAGATAGATGCTTTTTTTAATGCTGTAATTTCCCTTGTCATGAAGATACTCAACAAGTTTACTTGAAGAACTGAAAGCGTTTGCGAAGTCAACAAGTTCATTGTCAACATAAGAGTAGTTTGAGATTCTTCCATTGAATTTAAGGGACGCTAAGACAAATGGCAGGCTGTGATATTTATCTAGCGAAAAAGTGGAGCTTATCACAGGATCATTGCTGTATTTCTCCAGCAAACTTGATTTTATTACCGCTCTATGCACTTCTTCATGCATTATAAGGGCTTTTTGGCTTTCTGTATTTTGTATTTTCTGTTCTTTATCTAGAGGGCCTGGATTGAATAGTTCCCTAAGCAAATAGAATTTATCCTTTTCAGGGTCATACGACGCCAAGGCGTTGTAAACGACTTTCCCATCTAAATCTTCTTTTTCTGGCTTAAAAACAAAGCTTTTGGGATTGAAATCCATGTATTCTAAAAGTTTTGAACTTTCAAAGGAAGCACTTAAATCTTTAAGTAATTTTTCCAGCTTCTCTTTGCGGCCCATATTAATAATAATTGATTATAATTCCAATATAAAACTTGATTTTTATTTTTCTAGGTTTTTCACTCTTGATTTTAGATAAAACTTCTAGTTTCCAATAGCTAAAAACTTGTATAGGGTTTCTATTCTAATATTATTTGTTTAAATAAACACAAATGAAGGTGATAAAAATGGGAGTAAATGATTATGGCGATCCTTATTATGATAGTGCAAGAAGTGACCCATATGAGGCAGCGTATAGAAAGGAAAACGCAAATGCATTAATTAATGATACAATTAAAAAAGTTAATAAAAATCAACTTAAAGGGTTAGAAGCATTGCTGTCGGTCCTTTCCGATCTTTCTAAATCTAATGCTCCAATAACTGTAGATGAGGAATACATGCGTGAAGAAATGAAAAATTTGGATTATAAACTAAAAGACGTTGAAGATGCCGCAAAAGATGAGAGACTATATAAAGGGATTGAAACGACTGAATCCTTAGGGATTGCCATCTCTGCAGCAATAAACAATGTTATAAAACCTGGAGAAAAGGGTTACATAAAATCAATAAAACCTATTGATTATTTATTCTATAATCTAGAGATGCGGAAGGGCATGTGGATATTGCTGGAAACTACTTTGGGGAAAACGCTGTAAATAGCAAGATATACGCTAAAAAAGCTGGAGACTATGCTGGTAATAAAATAGTAAATTCAGAGCTTCATGTTTATAATGTGGGTAATTATTCGGCGGAGGAAACAAAAGGCTCAAAAATATATGTTCATGAAGCTGGAGATTGGCTTGGAGATTCATCAAAAGGAAGCACGATATTTGTTAGAAGAGCTGGACATGGCGCAGGCAGTCATATAAAACGTTCAAAACTTTATGTTGATAAAGCAACGGATGACTTTGCGTATTGTGCAAGAGGTAGTGAGATTCATTTTAATGAGATTGGAGATAACGCGGCAGAGTATATAGCACAGTGCAATGTTTACGGTAGAAAAGCAGGTAAAAGATTTGGTATAGAAGCTAGTAATAGTAAAATGTACGTTGATGAGGTTGGCGATGGTTCTTGCGGGAGTATGGCGCACTCGGAACTCCACTATAAAAAAATAAATGGTAAGTTAGGCTATTCACACTGTTATTTTGATTATTTTGATGTATCGGGAACTGACATCCCTCTTGTTGGCAAAGCACACCCTTCAAATAACAAAGTATATAAAAAAGGGCTATTGTATCTACCTTACGAAATAAAGAAACCTTTTACTAAATTATGGATTTTACATTATAACCGCATTAATAAAAACCATTTCGATTTTGAAAACCCTTTTGATTATTGAAAAAGCTTAAATAATATTTCATTTCACATAATAAAATATGGTAAACGACGATGGAATAATGGGTGCTTATAAAGTAGGAGGTGTGGGTTGTTAGGTATATGAACGCGCATGAAGATGGTGGAGCCGGTGGAGTAGGAGATCCGTAGTTTGTTTTTATTGTTTAATTTTGTAGAAATTTAAGATAACATATAAGATTTTATAACGATTTACTAAATTTTGAAGTCTTTGTAATGCACAATTTTCAGTGCCTTGATATTAAGTAAACTCTTTTCATCGCTTTCTCTTATAAGCTCAGCTAAAACATCCTGCTCCGATAAATTGTCCTTTACCAAAAAGATGACGGAATCGAACTTTGTTTCGAGTATTCTTTTTAGGCTTTTAATATTATAATCAACCAAAATATATTTTTTAAGCAAACCTTTTATCAGAAACCCCTCTTCGTATTCCTCGAAGTTTACTTTACTTGTTTTTAACTGATTAGAAACAAAATACTTAAACAAGTTTTTGAAAAACTCCTCTTCCGTTAAAGGATTCAAATCTTTTATTTTTAGCTTTTCGCCGTTATCTTTGTTTATAAAAAGGAACTTAGATGTTTTCCCAGTTGAAAAATCTAGAGAAACTTGTGATATTGCTTTGCTTTTTAAAAGCTTGTTTTTTATCGAATCGAATTCCTCTTTGTTCATAACGTTAGAAAGATTCTGCATATGCAGAGTCAAGTTCAAAAAGTAGTTTGAATTTACCTCATTTAGAAACGCTTCTTCTTTTAAAGACATGCTATCTGCCTTGAAAAAAGTGTAAAACTCTTTGTCAACCTCTCTTTTTACAGCAAATAATGAGGGATCTGTAGCTTTATCTATAGCTATTTTATCAGCCTCAAATAAGCAGAATGGGCTGACATTTTCATTGAAAACCAAAAATTGGGATTTTTTTAATTTTGAGATATAATCCATTATAACATCAGAATTTCCAGGCAAAATCTTATAAAGATCGGAGTAAAGGTTTATTCTTCCTATAAATTTTGTGTTTGTATTTTGTATTGCACTTGAAAGAACAGATGAAAGCTGCTGATCTGAAAAGATAAAGCCGAAGCCAAGCTCTCTTATCTTGGCGATTATTGAATGAATTACTGGTATGCCTTTGGCATAGTCTTTCTCCTTATTCGCATCTAATACCGTGTGTGCATCGTCTATTACTACAAGCCTTTTGAATTGATTTTTCCTTAAACCTAAATTAGAATAGTAAAAAGAAGAGAGAATAAACGAAACAAGGAAGTACTGTTCTGCCGTTCCAACGTTTTCAATCCCTACCACAATGTTCTTGTCCTTCAAGTTCTCAAAAGATATGCCTAGATTACAATCAAACATTGAAGAAGAGGAAACGAGGCTTTTCAGCCTTCCTTCAATGACTTTAAAATAATCATTCTTCTTGCCATTTAAAGTGATGTAAAGCAATAGATCTGAAAGCCTTGGAGGATAATTACTATTCCAAGAAGAAAAAAGGTTTATTGTGTTTTCCAAAAGGTAGTCTCTGCTGCCTATGAGCAATGAGAAACTATCTGAAAAAATGTCGGCAAAATGCACCGCCCATTCCTTTTCATTTGTGTTAATTGGAGCTTCCAAAGGGTTTATTTTAAGGTCCTTGGCATCGATATAAACAGTATCTTTCTTTAAACCCAATGCATTGTAATCCTTTTTCATGTCAAATACAAGGTATTTTATTCCCTTTTCTGAGGCCCTTCTTAATATATTGTATATCAATGAAGTTTTGCCGTGTCCCGTTGAGCCTACTATAAGCAGGTTTCTGTTTAAATCCTCAACTGACAATGAGAACCTACCTATATTTTGGTCTTTGTATATCAAGTTTCCGATTTCTAAGCCCGCTTCCTTCCTTTTTACTAGCGGAAAGGAAGGGTCTGAAATCGGAAACATCTCCACTAACCTTTGAAATTCGCTTGTTATCTTTGATAGCAAAAAGGCCTGCATTTCTGGTTCTTTAGTCTTGCTTAATCTCAAAATTAAATTGTCTATTTTGTTAGTATCCGTAATTTCTCTTAAAAAACGCAGCTTTTCAAGCATCCCCTCAATAGTTCCTTCCATTGTATATTACTGCATAAAGGAAAGATCATACACTTTACTGCCTAAGGCAAGGGCTGATGCCCCTTTTGTGGTCAATATCTTTCTAAAAAGAAGGTCTCTTTCTAGATAACCTTCCTTTATTAATCTTTGCTGTGAATTATTGAATTCTCTGTAGGAACCTTTTGTTATTTTACGCAGCTCATTTAAATTCAGACCCCTGTTAACAGCATTGAGTATGTAAATATCCAAAAGTTCCAGATCCTTTATTTGATCCTTTATGCAGTTTACGCACATTGGTGGATTAAGGCCCGTATCGTGCTTTTCACATATTATTCCATTGCATTTTGAGCACAGGATTACAGAAGCAGTTTCATCAACAGAATGCCTTCCATTTACACATAAACCTTTTGACCTCACCTTTAGAACACTGCCGTTTGCAGTTGAAACATTTTTGTACCCGCCTATGTTAAAAGGGTCTAATACGACAATTTCTTGCTCTGTTATATCTCCTTCGTTTTTCTCTAAAATGTACTGGGACATTGAATTTATAAGAGATTCCAGTTGATCGTTCTTGCTGTTTACCTGTGAAATTTTTTCATTTAGTTTCAATACAGCATCATAAAGCTGTTTTATTTCGTCTTCCATTACAGGCCACCTAAAAACCCTAGAAACAGCGAAGGAACATAACTAAATGCCTTTATTATGTCCTTTTCTGTGGATACGAAAAAGTTCTGCTGTGCAGGTTTAGTCAGTACAATCTCTACACTTTTGTTAATTCCATAACCTAGATTTATAGTTCCATTGTTATTTATTTGGAAAACTTCCTTTGTGAAATTTCCATTACTGTAATAGGACAGCAAATTCAGGCCTGTTTGGTTCAAATAGATATTTTGTTGGGTTTGTGGGTCTTTGCTACTGTACGCATTTAACATGTAATTAGTGTAGTTTATTTCCCTCTTTAATACATTTGTATAGTTAACCTTGTTGTTTGACACATTGGATATACTGTTGTTCATCGAGTAGATACTATTCAGAATTTCTTTATCTAAGCTTACTAGGGCAGAAACGTTAAAATTGCAGCTGTTCACATCTCTATAATCAGTTATGTTTTTTGTAATAGTATCTTTTTTATAAATTATAAATGGCTCTGAAGATATATTTAATGAGTTGTAAAAATAGTAAGATTCGCCGGGTAATATAGTAATATTTTCATATCCCATACAATTAGGAGCGACGTAGAAGTTGTAAGTGTAATTCTCTGAGCCATTCTCAAACAATAAGTTGTAATTACCTTGCTCCAATTCTAAGAAAATAGGATTAGATGAGGTTAGCCCTGAAAAAACAGAACTGTTTCCGTTAAGCAGATTAAAACTTAAGTTTTTATTGCTATTAAACGAAATTCGCACCGGAGAGTACTTTGTTAGATTTAATCTCTCTATGCTAGTGTTTGAAATGTTGCTTAAAACTATCGCTAAGCTACTATAATAATTAATTAAAGGGTTATTACCTGATAGATATAGGTAGAGATTTTTAATTGACTTGTTTATTGAAAAAATAGGATCATTAAGCGGTTGACTCTCTAAAAAACTGTTGTTATTATAGGTTCCTTTCAAATTTACATAAATTCCATTTAAGCTGCAGCTTAAAGGGGATTGAAGTTTCACTATAATTGAATAGTTTTGTGTTTTCTTGGAAGAATTTTCTGAGTAGTTAAGGTTATAGTTATCCTCCTGTGTTTGATTCCAATAATAAGCAGGTAGGGAATTCAACAGCAATTTACTGTTTGCTTTAAACAGAAAAACATTCCCATTGCCACCATACCCCAAGTTAGACGTAGTATAATCCACAGGTAGCTTCAATGAGCTATTAAGATAAATCTGGCCACCGCTTACATTAAAAGTACCATTATTGATAAATTTGCCTGAGATAACCTCAATTACTCCTCCCCCTCCTGCCCCAACAATTCCGAAAGAGATAATTTTACTCGCATTTTTAATCGTAGAATAATTTATAGACTGACCTTGATTATAGATTTTTCCAGTATTGTTAAATGTTTTTGAGATTATTACCAAAGGTAATACTCCACTGCCGCCACGCAGGAAAAAATAGCTGCTGTTTACGCCATTATAAGATGCGCCTCCAGCACTATTTAGTTTGCTTAAATCGAAAGAATAGTTAGAAAGAGTGTAATAAACATGGTTACCAGAGCTGTTAAGTGGGGGATAAATTTTTTTGTTTGGATAGCTAGTTACTTGACCAGACCCTCCTTCTGCTAAAGTACTTCCACCATTACATGCACTAGAATTAGCTAAACTACCGCCACCACTGCCTCCATATGAAGAAAGATAACTTTTACCAGTACAAGAATAGTTGTTTGTGTAACCACCATTATTTAAGTAGTCTTTACCAATAATAATGCCCTTATTCAAGAAATAAGTAAAATTAATAAAAATAGGTTTTTCGAGAGTTAATACTCCATAATTCTCAAAAAGATTGCCATTAAACAAACTAGAATTTATTGTAGTGTTAGCTTTGTTTATTATGGTACTTATATTTAAAGTAGAATTTCCAGTAATATCAAAGGTATTATTTATGAATAAACCTTTTGCTGCAATATTCGCATTGACTAAAGAAATCGGGCTTTCAATATTTACCCATTGATAGGTACAAATAAAATTGGAAGAATTTGTTAGAGTTATATTTTGATCATAACAAGAAAGGCCATGACTATTTCCAAAACTTAAAAGTAAGATAGATATTACTAATAAGAGTATTGCAAAATTAATTTTCATATTCATATTTTTATTTGTCATATTTTTGATTTAATTTTTTAGAAAACACTTATATTTAAGCTTTTCTATTTAATTGTGTTTGTAAAGTAGTAAAATATATAATATATATGGCTATAAGAGACACCTATATTTCCAGTGGAGAGAATTTGGCTTGTAATTAAAGCAATAGCATTGTCTTTAAATATAATTTTCTTCTTATGGAACACCCCTATATTTCCTATGGAAAGTATATTATTATATTTATTATAATTCTATATAGAATATAGAATACTATATTACATATCTAATCATTTATTTTATTTAAATAAATTTTCCATAAGAAATTAGGGTGTCTCTGTATTATCAGTTAAATAGAGTTATTTAAATAAAGTTATATAACTAAAATTACTAATAGTATTTAAATAAAGAAATACACAATAATTTACTAAGATATGGAAACCTTTCAACCAGGAAACAATCCTTTTCAGAAAACAAATACAGATAAAACAAACAGTGTAGATCCGATAGCCATATTCAATGAGTTTCTTACCAGCAAACGTATCTTTAAGAACAAAGAAGTTTTATCTTCTTCCTTTGTTCCAGATGAAATAACACATAGAAATTCTGAGATATCTACATTATCAAGAATTATGGCTCCTAGTTTGCTATTCGAAGGCATTTCCAATGTTCTAGTCTATGGCTTTTCCGGCACTGGCAAATCATTAGTTACAAAGTATGTTGGTAAGAAATTAGCTAGCTCAGCAGAGGAGAAAAAGGTAAATGTGCTTCCTGTTTATATGAATTGTAGGTTAGAAAATAACAATACAGAATACAGGTTAATAGCGAACCTATGCGCTGTTTTTAACATAAATGTTCCAGAAAGTGGCCTTTCAGTAAATAGTTTGTACAAAAGGCTTGTAAAAATAATAGATGCTGAAAGCACTTATTTAATTCTTATTTTAGATGAGATAGAAAAACTTATACAGCACGCCGGCGATGGCGTGCTGTACAGTCTTCTTAGGCTAAATGAGTCTCTTAAGCATGCGAAGATTTCTATAATCGGCATTTCAAACAATATTGACTTAAAGGCCTCTCTGGATCAAAGGGTAAGAAGCTCCTTAAACCCTGTTGAAATAATCTTTAGGCCTTATAATGCGGAAGAGATATTTGATATCTTATTAAATCGTTCTAAAGAGGCTTTTTATGAAAATGCAATAAGTGAAGGCGTTTTAAGGAAATGTGCGGCCATGGTAGCACAAGAGCATGGAGATATAAGAAAGGCCCTAGATTTGTTAAAGGTTGCAGGAGAAAGGACACAACAGCTTGGTAAATCCGTTATAACCGAAGATGAATTGGATAATGCGGCCGAAGCCCTTGAACAAAATATAACCGAAGGCATGATTAAATCAATGACTAGGCAGAGTAAATGCATACTTCTATCCATTATATCGATTGCAAGGAACAAAAGAATGGGTAGAGTGTACAGCGGAGAGGTTTATGATACTTATCTTAAGCTTTCCGAAAAGTTTGGGCTTAAGAAATTAACCTTTAGAAGGGTTTCTGACTTAATCGCAGACATGGATTACAATTCTTTAGTGATGTCTAGAATAAAGAGTCATGGTAGATATGGCAGGACGCGGGAATTAAACATTGCCTTCTCCCCTTCCATAATAAATAAGGCAGAGATGATAATAAAAGAAGAGTTAAATATTACTACTTAACAAAAGCATAAACTAAAAGCTTAAATACTATCTCATTTCATGAAACTTTATGGTCAAAGAAATAGAATTGTATAAAGACGGCCTTGAGACTTTGTTAGATAAAACTTCTAAAAATGGATTGAAAGTGAGGGTCTATAACCGCAAAACTCAAGAGGTAGAAGACATCTCTCTAAGTTATTTAAACTCCTTAAAACTAAAATTAAAAGGATTTGCAAAAATCGGCGAAAGACAGTACGAAGGCTGGTCCGGGGCAATTCCTTTCTATGTTTATACCTGCAAATCGAATGGCAAAAAGATCTTTATGTTAGATTATCCGCATGGTTATGAAGGCCGGCTAGACTGCAAATTATAACTTATTGAGTTTTATAGCTTCCAATAGTTCTTGCCTTAATCTTTCTCCTTTAGAATCAATTCTATCAAAGGCGTTTGCAATTCTGTCTTGTTTAAGGTAACGTAGCCACAGTGAAAAGTGTTTTCCAGTGTTGTGAAATTCCAAAGATTCTATAGGCAACGTTCTTATCAACCCTTCAAAACCATTCAAGGTGCCTGCCCTGCCGACTTCTTTACCGTCTTTTAATCTAAACACGAATTCTTTCCCAGGTTCTGCAGCTATATCATTGTTTTGTGCTTTTTCATGTTTATTCAAAGGCGCGTTTTTTAGCATAATTAGTAATACTTTTAATCATATTTATATTTTAAAATTTATTTTTCTTTGGTTTTAATGATAGGTATAAAGGTTATAAAAAACAAAGCAATAGGAGATATAATGCTAAAGTAGAGTATTCTTAGAAAAGGGTTTGGTTGTTTATTAAAAATTCTATTATTGTCATTAAGAAACTTATTAAGATGGAGATTGCACTAATAGCAGGAAAACAACTGCCAAAGGCAGCTTTCCTTTATACTTCAAATACATTTTGCTTAGGAATGCTTCAGATTCTTTTTCAAGTTAATGAATACTCTAAGCTAGAATAACAATATTGCTTGCTATCAAGGTTAAAAAATGTCTTCGCTGCAAGTAAAGGCAAAATATGGTAAGCAGTGCAAAATGAAGGACATCAATAGAAACAATAGCATTTTAATATTCAGATAACTATAGAGTGTTAGAGTGGAAGAAAAAAAAGCAAAGGAATTGGCGTTTTATCATATTGGAAGGGTTGTCAAAGTTATTGATAAAAATGATTCCAAAAACCTAGATAAAAAGCATAAAGCAGTCATAGAAATGTGGGACAACAACATAATAACTTGTGAGATAGGAAATGCGAATCCAAAAGACAATGATTTTGTTATAGTTCTTTTTAATGGGCTAGTTCAAGCGCAGGGTGTTTTCATGAGGCCCGAAACAGTAACGGATATTCTTTCACAAGAAGCCGGTCAACAGATCTGGGACAAATACAAAGGATTTTTTGACAAGTCTAAACCGACGCATCCATTTACTGGTTAATTTATAGGTTTAAGGTTTTAGTAAATATTTAGTATGTCAGATGAAATAAAAAAAGTTTTAAATTCCGAAAAACTGTCTTATGAATTATATTCAAAACTGGAAAGAATAGAAAGAAATAAGCAGTTGAAAAAGAAGCTGAAGGAGCTTAAAGAACTTGATGTAAAGCACATTAAGGTCTGGACCGAAATATATAATGAATTGGATATCCCTGTGAAGGAAAATGGGAATAAACTCTCTCTTTTTCTTTTTATTCTGCTGAGAAGACTTTTTGGAAGTGGGCTTACATTAAGCGTAATAAATTCACTGGAAAACAGAAAAGTTTCTGATTTATCAAAAATTTTTGATGTTATCCCAGATAAACAAAGGGAGAAAGTAGTCAATTACTTAGTAGAAGAATTGTACCAGGAAAGAATCCTTAAAAAAGAATCTTGGGAAAGTGGCGTTTTATCCCATATAAGAGACGTAGTTTTCGGAATGAATGACGGCTTAGTTGAAGTGTTGGCAGCAGTAGCAGGGTTTACAGGCGCCATACATAATAACCTGCTTATAGCCGTTGCTGGCACTATAGTTGGTTTATCGGGCACCATCTCCATGGCCGTAGGCGCTTATCTTTCATCGAAGTCGGAAAAGGATTTAGAGTTTGATGGCATAAACCGATTGGAATTGGAATTGCAGGTTGCTAAAGAGAGATTAAAAGAAGATTTGGAAAAACATTCTTTGAACTATAAAAATTTCGACAAGTCTTTAGAGGACCTTATTTCAAAATTGAAGAAAGAGAAGGACCCCATCTACAAAGTGCTTGAAAGGGAAAGGAAAAATCCTCTTATGAATTTCATAAGCGGCAATGGCAAAATCTACCAAAATAATAATACAGTTAATCCAGTGAAAGATGCATTGTATGTAGGAGTATTCTACGTTTTTGGTGCAATAATACCTCTGATAAGTTTTCTCATAGGCTCTATAATAAGATCAAACACTTATTACAATTTAGTAATATCTGTTATTTTAACATCAATAGCAATCGCCCTTACCTCACTTATAATCGCCCTTAATTCAAATGAAAGGGTATTTAGGTATATGGGGAGAGCGTTAGGGCTAAGCCTTACTGCAGCGTTTGCCACTTTCCTGGTAGGGCATTTGGCATCCATTTACCTAAATATCGCCATTTAGCTGCAAATTTTAAGTGCTAAAAATTTATAGAATCAATGTTAATTATAAAAATGGAATATCACAGTATAGCAGAAATAAAGAAGATTGAAGATGAAGCAATAAGGAAAGGCATGACTGAAGAGAAGATGATGGATACTGCTGGCCATTTGGTAGCGGATTTCATACATAATAATGTAGAGTTCAAAAAGGCAGTTTTCATAGCAGGAACTGGAAACAATGGTGGAGATACTTTATCCGCGGCTTTTCATCTATTCAATTTGAATCATTCCAATATAGAAATCGTAGTTGTGGGTAAGAAGGAGGAATTGAAAGAAGGGGCGAAAACCTTTCTTTACCTCATAAATGACATAAAAGATATCCCTGTAGATTTTGTGTATGATACAGCAACCTTGGAAAGCTCAAAAGAAACCATAAAGAACGCAGATCTTTTAGTTGTGGGTCTTTTCGGCACCGGTTTCCATGGAGATTTGCCGGATTTAGCTGCAGATGTAGTTGATTTAATAAATGATTCAAATGCCAAAAAAGTAAGTATCGATATCCCTTCTGGTATGAACGGCGATACTGGGGAGTTCAAAAAAGCTGTAAAATCCGACTTTACCCTTACTATGATGGCTATGAAAAAAGCCTTCCAAAATCCACAGGCTTTAACCGTTGCTGGAAAGATTTTTGTCATGGATTTATTAGCTTAATATAACAGTGTTATATTTATAAATAATAAAGGCTAGATAGTGCTATGAATGATATGGATATAGAAAAAATACGAAAGGATTTTCCAATTTTGTCTAAAAAAATAAACGGAAATCCGCTGATATACTTAGACAATGCAGCGACTTCGCAGAGGCCTTCTATAGTTATAGACGGCATTAAGTATTTTTATGAGAATATAAACGCCAATCCTATACGGAGCATACACAGCTTAGCTGAAGAAGCCACAAAAGCATACAATGAGGCTAGAGAAAAGGTTGCAAAATTTATAAATGCTGACCCAGAAGAGATAGTTTTTGTAAGAAATGCAACAGAAGCTATAAATTTAGTTTCTTTTTCCTTTCCATTTAAGAGTGGCGATAGAATTTCAACTACCTACATGGAACATCATTCAAACCTTTTACCTTGGCTTCGTTTAAAAGAGAAGGGCATAAACGTGGATATTGTTTCAATTTCCGACGATTATGAATTGGACATGGATTATTATAAACATCTGCCTAAAAATACGAGATTAGTTGCAGTAACGCATGCTTCCAATGTTACTGGCACAATAAATGATGCGAAGGAAATAACAAGAATTTCGCATGAACAAGGTTCTTTGGTATTAATAGACGCTGCACAGTCCATCCCGCATATGCCTTTTGATGTTAAGGATATTGATGCGGATTTCATTGCGTTTTCCGGCCATAAAATGCTTGCTCCATTTGGAATAGGAGTTTTGTACATAAAGAAGGATATAGCAGAAAATCTAAAGCCGTTTTTAACCGGTGGCGAAATGATAAAGGACGTCAGCCTATCTAAAGTTATTTATGAAAACGCTCCTAATCTCTTTGAGGCAGGCACACAGAATGTTGAAGGAGCGTATGGATTAGGATTAGCAATTGATTACCTAAATGAAATAGGTATGCGAAACATAGAGAAATACGAAAATGAGCTCACTAAATACTTGTATGAAAGAGCAAAGGAACTTAAAAATGTAGAGGTATACAGCGGTAAAAGTAAAAGATTTAGTGGCATCTTTTCATTTAATGTTAGTGGTTTGCATTCACATGATACTGCCTATTTACTGGATAAAAAAGGAATAGCTGTTAGATCAGGTTTTCATTGTGCTCAGCCGTTGATAGAAGAAAGATTAAAATTGGATGGGGCAGCAAGGGCAAGTCTTTACTTTTACAACACAAAGGGTGAGATAGATGCCTTCATAAATGAATTAAATGATATATCAGAGAAATATGGAAGACGATAAATTTTATGAATTGGTAGAGCTTTACAGAAATCCAGAGCATTATGGTAAACCAAGCAAGTATAACTATTCAGAAAATGGCTATTCACCATCATGTGGCGACAAGTTCTCTATTTATTTAGAGGTTGAAGACGGCATAGTAAAAGATGCCTCTTTTGACGGCAAAGGTTGTGTAATCTCAACAGTTTCATTGTCAAAACTATGTAGTTTTTTGATCGGCAAACCATTGAAGGAAATTGAAAATATGCAGTTAAAAGACATCGAGGATATGCTTGGCATAGGCGATATAAGTATCTCTAGAGTAAAATGTGCCACTGTTGGATTGGATGCTATAAAAAAGATAAACAAAGAGGTAAGTAATAATTAATTTTTTATTGATAATTCTCCAGAGAATTTGAATCTGCCAATGCCTGCATGCATTCCTTGTAATACGGGCAATATTTACATTCCCATACCTTTTTGTTGTCAAAGTAATATTCGGCCGGAGGTAATATCTTATTTCTTAAGTGATAATCCAAATCCTTGAATCTTTGCATTACTTTTTTGTATTCTTCTTCATTGTATTCTACTTTGAATTGCTTTATCTCTAAGTTCTTCTTATCAGCATAGACCAAAAGGCCATAATCCGCTTTTTGGGCTGCTAAGTACAGTGAAATCTGCATCTTGTGTTTTGGATCAGGTTCATTTACTTTTGTAATATCACCTGTGGATTTAGCTTCTATTATTATCTTTTTGCCTGTTTTTGTTTCAATGTAATCATCTATCCTGCCGTATATTGTGAATTTTGTGTTTTCATCCTGATAATTTATCCTTATTGGCTTTTCTTCTTCCGCCACTGCCAATGTGCTTGATTCTTTAAGGGCCTTTGCTATAAATTCATGAACATTGTTGCCCAAAGCAAATATTCTAAGTGCGCTGGTTTCTGTAGGCTTTGCTATGAAATAAGAGTAGTAGCTTCGCCGCATGCACATCCCTATCTCGCTGGGGTAATACGCACCAATGGTTTTAGGCCTAGATTCCTCGTTAAGATACTCATCTATTATGCTGCCAACATCCACGTCTGCAAAGGAATCGTCATTTTGCATTACCAATATAGTAAACAAAATGTTAAATAGCTTATGAAGCAAATCTAAGTATAAAATGTCCCTACAGAACGGTCTTTGTCTGAAGAAATATTTATATCCCTCGTTTTTATATAAATAATATGCCATTTAAACCGGTTTCCAGGGCTTTAGATAATAATTTGTTCTCAATAAAATCAAAAAGATCCCAATCTGCTCC
>JAJZOB010000032.1 GCA_021852135.1 Nanobdellota archaeon | reverse complement strand
ATAAAAATACATTTTGAGATGGATATAAACGATATCTTGAGGTTTTTTGACAAACTTGAAGATGTTTCTTTAAACGATGAAGAGCTTGCGTTTCACTCAGTTGAAATTCCTGAGAAAATTAGAGATGACAGCAATGAAAATAAGAATGAAATCGAGAATGTATTTTACAATGGGGAAAATTACAGATTTTATTTTTTGGGGCCGAAAATATGACTGGCAAGTTCCTTAGTTTGAAAGACGATGAATACAAAGGTTTTATTTCGCGGCTTAAGCAGGCAAACGAAAAGCTAAATGCATTTAATTTTATAGATGAAAAAGAAAAAAATGGAAAGATAATAAGCGTAAAAGATAATATTTGCGTCAAGGAAATGCCAGCAACTGCTTCTTCTAAGATATTACAGGGTTATACACCAGGATTCAATGCTACGGCGATTGAAAGGCTGGAAAAGGCCGGATTTTCAGTAATAGGCAAAACAAACATGGACGAATTCGGGTTTGGGAGTTTTGGTTTGAATTCAGAGAACCCTGCAAAGAACCCATTTAATGAAGAATATGTTGTGGGAGGTTCCAGTTCTGGCAGTGCAGTAGCAACGGCTTTAATAAAAGAACATGTTTCAATTGCAGAGTCAACAGGCGGTTCAATATCTGCTCCTGCTTCCTTCTGCGGAGTGGCAGGTTTAACGCCAACTTATGGTGTAATATCAAGGTATGGCTTGATAGACTATGCAAGTTCTCTGGATAAAATAGGCTTCATGGGGAAAAGTGCGGATAACATAAGAGAAGTAATGGAAAGTACAATTGGCAGTGATCCAAATGACACCACTTCCCTTTCAACTGCAATATCTAATAAAAAACCAAACAAGTTATACGTGATTGATAATCTAATGGCCGGGATTAATGAAGGAATAAAGGACAGGTTTGAAGATTTGCTAGTTAAATTATCCGCAAAAGGCTATAAGATTGAGCATGTAAAGATGGATTATCTGGAGTATTCAGTTCCTGCTTACTATATATTATCAATGTCTGAGGCTTCAACAAATCTTGCAAAATACCAGGGATTCAAATACGGCTTCAAAGTCAAAGACTTCTCATTGAATTACAATGAATTTTTTATGTCTGCCAGGAAGCAGTTTGGGAAAGAAGCAAAAAGAAGGGTTATACTTGGGACATTCATAAGGAGCAAAAGCATAAAGCAGAAATACTATGAGAAGGCGCTTGCCATCAGACATGCAATAATAGGAAGGATGGATAAAATTCTTAAAGATGGGTTTATTATAATGCCAACTATGCCCATATTTACACCAAAAATAAGCGAAGTAAAAGACATAAGCCCTGTAGAAGCGTATTCAATGGACATGCTTACCGTGCCGCCAAATTTGTGTGGTTTTCCACACCTGTCCTTTCCGTATTTTTATGAAAAAGGGATGCCTCTTGGTGCTCAGGTAATAACAGATCATTTTAATGACTATTCTCTTTTAGATTTTTTATCAGAATGGGAAAATGATTTCCAGTACAAGTTTAAGGAGGAGGTAAGCTGATGAAAATTGGGCTGGAAGTGCATGTTGCGTTGCCTACGAAAACAAAGTTATTCTGTTCGGATTTAGCTTATGAAAATCAGGAAGAGCCTAATTCAAACGTATGCCCAGTATGTTTAGGTTTACCAGGCGCTAAACCTGTTTTAAATCAAAAGGCCTTGGAGATATCAACAAGTATAGCAAAGGCTTTGAACTGTGAAATAAATGAAAAAACATGGTTTGTTAGGAAAGTCTATTTTTACCCCGATCTACCAAAAGGATACCAGATAACGCAGTTAGACGGCGCAGTAGGAATTAAAGGCTATGTAAATTTAAACGGTAAAAGGATAGGAATAAGAAGGGTTCAGATAGAAGAAGACCCAGCAAGGATAATACGCGAAAAGGATTACTCTTTAATAGATTTTAACAGGTCAGGAGTGCCTTTAAATGAAATAGTTACAGAGCCAGATATAACAAGCCTAGATGAGCTTAAGGGTTTCATAGAGGAATTAAGAAGCATACTGTACTATCAAGGGGTTAACATAAACCAGGAACTAAAGACAGACCTAAACATATCATTGGCAGAAAAGAGAGTAGAGATAAAAAACGTTACTGGAGTTAGAAATTTAATTGCCGCAGCAGAATATGAGATAAGACGGCAGTCCTCCCTTATACAAGAGGGTAAGGAAATAAACGCCGAAACAAGGTCTTACAAGGAGGATACAGACGAAACTGTTTCTTCAAGGGAAAAGGAAACGGAAGAAGAATACGGCTTCACTTTTGAGCCTGATTTAACGTTTTATGACACTACTAAATTATCAATACAAAAAGCAGTAATAGCAAGCAGCGTAGCAAAGGAACTTGCATACAAGCAGGAGTATAACGAAAAAACAATAAGGGAATTGATACTCTTTAATAAGAAAAATCTTTCGCTGCTAATCGGTCTAAGTAAAGATGAATTCAAAAAAGGCGTTTCTTTAATAGAGAAGCTCGCATCTTTTGGTATAGATGATTACTCTGAGGAAGATTTTAAGAAGATGATTAAGCAGGATATAAGCTCGCTTGAGAAGGATGGGTTTCTGCAGCTTCTTGGCAGGACAAGCAAAT
>JAJZOB010000044.1 GCA_021852135.1 Nanobdellota archaeon | reverse complement strand
AGTGGGTTATTTAATGGGAAGATGTTTATTTCTTAATCCCCAAAACGGTTATGCCAAATGACTTACCACATGCAATTGAAAGTGCATCGCTATCTCCATCGTACTTGTATTTTTCAGCTTCAACTTCATTTAATTTTTCAAGGATTTTGTCGCTGGCATTGCTAGCATATACTATAAAAGAAACCTCTCCGTTCTTATAGGCCCTTAAAGTAGAATTTAAGCCTATAAACACTTTATTGCTCTTTATCTTTTCCTGAATTTTCTTCGCTATTTCCTTTTCCATTTTCCTTCACCACTAATTCAACCCCTCCTGTTCCTACGGGTATTACCTGATTTGAAAGTATATTGTTTGCAACGTATTTAAAGGGATCTGATTCATGATAAAGCCCCGCCTCTATAAGATGCTTCAATGGGACCTCAAACGATGCCCTTGCAAGCACTGAATCTGCTTCTCCGCTGAGTCCATATCTCCCTATCCCTCTTACTGTACCGTCAAGGCACATTGCATCTGCTATTAAGAATATATGTCTTAAGTCAACTGTTAATCCTACATTCTGGAGGGTTGAGTTTACTTCTTCTATTATGAGATTTCTTGCAGCTTCTATGCCCAACACCTTTGAAACTTCTATTATGTCATTGGATATGGTGTTTTTCTGATCAACTTCTTCCATTTTGAGCACTTCTGAAAGATTTGTGCCTATGGTTTTAATCCAGTAATTTCCATTTGAATCTTGGTTTAATATTGCTCTTGAAACGCCCGGTAAACCTGAAAGATTTATATCTACTATTTTATTCCTCAACCTTATAAGCTTTTTAACGCTGTCAGCAGATTTATCTACAACTGAAAGATTGTCTCCTTCTAATGCTGTAGATACTTTTAAATTTGAAAGCTTTGCCGTAACATCTTTGGTTGTAAATCCATATTCCTTTAAAAGTTCCTTGTCAAGTACAAACTCTATGGATTTTTTACGGAGAGATACAGTATAAGAAGAGGTTATGTCTCCTATCTTTATCTCAATCATCTTAGTGGCTATTTCGCTTGCCTTCTGTTTTGATTTTGCGTATTCCTCTTTCAAGTAAATGTCCATAAACGGAGTAGAAATGTCCTTTTTTGAGTCAAATATCTCAACCAATCTAGGTAAACCGGTTGTTGTATTAATCACGGAAAGACCTGCTGCATGTTTTGTCCTAAGCGTAAGCTGGGTGCTGGCTTCACCTATGCTTTGTGCGGCTATTACCCCGACTGCTTCTCCAGGAGTAACCAATGACCTTGTGTATATTTTTTCAAGTTCCGACAGGTCTGCATTTTCCCCGTATTTTTCCTTGAATGCTAAGATGTATTTTTCCGGTATTTCTATTTTCATAATTTAAGATCCCCCTTATCGCTTGCTGATACGTCAAGCCCGTCCTCTCCGTATTTAAACTGTACTATCGAACTGCCCAACCTTACAGACAAATCATCCGCTACTTTAAGGTCATTCAATGCAGACGACAGTCTTCTTTGCATGTAACCAGAGATAGGAGTACGTATAACGTTGTCCATTAATCCTTCCCTGCTACTTGCGGCATGAAGGAAGTATTCTACAGGGTTCAATCCTTTTCTATAGTTTGAAACAATGAAACCACGCGCGATAAGCCCGTTATCTCCCTTCTTAAAGTGTGATGTAAGCCTGTCCGAAAATCCGTTGCTTATTCTTACGTCCCTAAGCATCTGCTGACCTACAAGACCTATAGTTGGTATAAGATTCGTTATGCTTCCTTTTGCACCCGTTGTTATCATTGCTTCCACATTGTTGTTCTTTTTGTCTATGTATGCGTCTATTATGTTCCTTACCTTTATCCTTATCCTGTTGGCTATGCTAAGTATCTTTGCTTCAGCTATGTCATCGTAATCCTTTAATAGTTCGGCTACGCTGCTCTCCCCCTCCTTAACGGCCTTCTCTATCTCAGTGTATGCTGCTTTTGGAATGTCGAAATCCCTAATGTTTACGCTCATTCCAAGGTTGAATATGGTCATAAGCCCAAGTTTGTTTGCCTGGTCTATGAATTTAGCTGTAACTTCAGAACCATACCTTACAAAAAGAAACTGAAGCAGACTTCCGCTTTCCCTTCCTATTGTTGCCGCGTCTATTACTCCGGAGATAAGCTTTCCGTTTTTAATCCTTACGATTGAATCATCATCCTTTGTTATCTTATAGGTACTGCTTTGGCTTTCAAAATTAAGATCCTCTGGTAAAATCATGCTGAATAGCTCCCTTCCGGTGTATTTCTTTTTCTTTAAATCCATGACTATCCCTATGTTGGAAAGCAGAAATTCCGCATTTTCCTTTTCGAATTCTGTTTCTTTTGAAGTCAGCAAAGCACAACCAGAAACGTAATCCTGTGCAGCTCCAATCAATGGCAGGCCGTGCCTTGGCGAGACAATGTTGTTCTTTATGTTTATTATCATGTCTGCTTCCGCAAGCGCTTCCTCATTCTGTAGGACATGTATGTTCATTTCATCTCCATCGAAGTCTGCATTGTATGGAAGAGTTGATGCTGGGTTTATACCCAAGGTTTTGTAAGGCAAAACTTTAACCCTGTGGCCCATTATTGAAAGCCTGTGCAGAGAAGGCTGCCTGTTGAACAGTATTATATCTCCGTCCTTTATGTGCCTTTCTACTACATATCCGGGTTTAAGCTCATCTATAATGTTGTCAACCGTCATTTCTGTTATTTTTCTCTTGATGTTATCCGGAGTTATGACATAGTTTGCTCCTGGATATGAATTGAAGTTTTTAATAGTGGCCTTTAATCTGTCTATGTTTAGGTCTGTAACGTATTCTGGATATGTCACTTCCTTCGCTATCTTTATTGGAACGCCTACTTCATCAAACCTCAAGAAAGAATCGGGGGATATGACTGACCTGGCACTGTAATTTACACGTTTAGCAAGTGCAGACCCTCTGAATCTTCCTTCTTTTCCCTTTATCCTATCTTCAAGGCTTTTGAGCTTCTTGTTGGATTTCTGCCTTGCGACTGGAACCTGAGCTGAGCCATTGGATATAAAAGTAGTTATGTGGTATTGAAGCAGATCCCAAAGTTCGTCTATTATTATTTCTGGAGCTCCTGATCTTATATTCTCAGCAAGCCTTTGATTAGTTCTTACTATGTCAGTAAGCTTATGAGTAAGGTCATCCTCACTTCTCTGTCCATTCTCTAGTGTAATAGAAGGCCTTATAGTTATAGGTGGTACTGCTAGTATAGAAACCATCATCCATTCCGGTCTTGAATAATCTGGATCTAATCCAAAGAACTGCAGGTCAGAGTCCTTTATCTTTTCAAGTCTGTTGAGCACGTCTATTGGGGTAAGCTTTTGGTCTCCGTCTATAAAGGTGTATGGTTTTTCAAGCTTCACTTTTCTTTGCTTTGCTCTGCAAAATGGACACACCGTTACATTCTTTGCGTGTTTTATAAGCGCTTTTATTAATTTTATTTTCTTCTTTTGTCCTTCATTTATCTCTGCCGATATAATGTCTTCACTTAGCTTTTTCAGATGCTCATCTGATATAAGTATCCTGCCGCATGAATTGCAAGTTGAATTTATAAGGTTGTAAACATAAGGAACAGTCTTCACATTGAATACTGGTCTAGCAAGCTCCAAGTGACCGAAGTGCCCTGGGCAGTCTCTTATTGTATTTCCACATGTTTTACAGGTCAATCCTGGATCAATAACCCCCATCCTCAAATCAGAAAGACCGCCATCTACCGGAAATCCATCAATATCATAAAGCTCAGATGAAGTTATTGCAACTGCGCTCATTTTTTGTATCATTTTAGGAGACATTATGCCGAATTCAAGGGCGTCTATCTTGCTAAAAACAAAGTTTGAATCTAATTTCATACTTTACTCCCCAAAACCATCTTTGGATATATTCCTACTGATTTCAACTCATCCAGAAGTATTTTGAATGAAACTGACACTTCTATGAGTTTTATCTGTGCATCCTCTCCGTCTATAGGACAGTAGCCGGTCTTCTTTTTTACGTTGTAAACTGCTACCATTCCGCACTTTGAGCATACTGGAATAGTAACCTTATCGGAATCAAATCTTTCCTTTAGAGCCAAAGCAGTTCCATATGCTACGAAGCAGTCTTTCTCCATCTCTCCCAACCTGAGTCCGCCGCGCTTTGACTTTCCTTCAGTGGGCTGCCTGTTAAGTAACTGTATTGGACCACGGGCTCTCCACTGTATCTTGTATTCAACTAAGTGTTTCAATCTGATATAGGTCATGTCTCCGACGAATATTCTTACTTTCATTTCTTCACCAGTTATACCATTGTACATAGTTTCTACCCCATTCTCTCTAAATCCGTATTCCATCAATTCTTTTCTGAGGTCCTCTTCTGTTTCACCAGTGAAAGGAGTACCATCAACGTATCTGCCGCCAAGTGCTCCAACCTTTCCACCTATCAATTCAAGCAGGTAAGACATTGACATCCTTGATGGTATAGAGTAAGGTGAGAATATTAAATCAGGGATTATTCCTGAGTAAGTGAACGGCATGTCCTCTTGATTCAGAAGCATGCCTACAACTCCTTTCTGTCCGCTTCTTGGTCCGAACTTGTCCCCGATTTCAACAGGCCTGTCCTCTCTTATCTTTAATGATACATATTTATTTCCTTCTGCTGTAGAGGTTACAAATACATTGTCAACGACTCCGCTTTCTCCTGTCCTACATTCAATTGATGATTCAACCTGCTTCTGCACACCTAATCTGAACTTGTCTATTGATGAAACAAACCTTGGTGGTGAAATTCTACCTATAAGAACATCCCCTCCATTAACATGTGAATTTATTGCAGCTATCCCATCTTCATCTAGATATTTATACGAATCCTCTGATCTGTAACCTGCTACATCTTTATCTGGAACTGTTATAACATCACTCTGCCCTCCGACGTACTTTATTTCTTCTACTTTATATGGCCTGAAAAACATTGCCCTAAAAAGCCCTCTTTCTACAGAAGACCTGTTAATTATTATTGCATCGTCCATGTTGTAACCAAGATAAGAAAGTACGGCTACAACTATATTCTGTCCTGAAAGATGCGACTTGAAGTTTTCATTCTCGTACATTTCTGTCTTAACTATTGGCATCTGCTGATCAATTGCTACCATTGAGTCATTATCATGCCTTATAAGATAATTTGTAGTATACAGCCCAACACCCTGCTGAACACTCTTCACTGCCGTAACGTTTCTGTGTGCATTACTGTGGTTTATGAATGGAAGCAATGAAGCCTGTGTACCGAAAACAGAAAGAGGAGTTATCTCCAGATGAGTATGCGCGGGAGTCAATTCTTCCTCATTTAAAGCAGTATAAGCAAGCTCTTCTTCATCAGCATCGAGATATTCTATTTTTCCTTTATCAACCAGATCCTGCCAAGTTATATGGCCCTCTGAAAGCAGTTCCACGTCTTCCTTTGTAACCATAGGCTTTCCATTTTTAACTACTATAAGTGCTCTGCGAAGCCTTCCGCTATCGGAATTTATCATTACACTATCGGTGTCTTTTCTGTATCTTACATTTACTTCCTTAGGTATCTTACTCTGCCTTCTGTCCTCTATTATTTCATTAACAAGCTTGTTTGGATCATCAGTAACTCCTGAAAGCACACCGTTTACAAATACGAAACTCATATCTTTTTCACCCCATAATTCTTCAACAGACCTTTAACTGTTTCCGTGTCTACGCCCTCTTTTGACATCATAGATAAAACAGCAAGATTCTTGGTAAGACCTATCTTTGGACCCTCTGGAGTTTCTACTGCACAGAATCTTCCAAACTGCGTTCCATGAAGGTCCCTAGCTCTGTAATTTTCTCTGTTTGAAGTAAGTAGAGATTCAACCTTTCTTAAATGTGATATTGTTGACGGGAAACTTCTTCTGTCTAGGTGCTGAGTTATACCAACCCTGCCGCCGACCCACTGGCCTGTTGCAAGTGCTGATCTTAATCTGGCAGTCAATTGGTCAGAAGTGAATATGTACTTTGGATCAGGGACTCTATCTTTTCTTATACCCCTTTCAAAGTTATACTTGGCATCATTCAATATCTGTTTGAATATGAACCTGAAAAGCATGTCTAAATTGTAGCTTTCGGCATGTAATCTTTTATTCGAGTAATGGTCTTTGTCTACTTCCTTTCCTTCTAATGCACTCTTTATCAGAAGGTTTGAAACATACATAAGGTACTCTGCTTTTATCTTTCTGGAGTCCTTGTCCCTACCTAAAAATGGAAACAGCAATGAATCTATGTTCAACTCTGCGGTCTCTTTAGTGTGAATTGAATGAAGCATCTTGCCTATAGTGTCCAGTGCATCATTTTCTGAGTCTATATTGAAAGCTATAAGATTCATGTCTACTGTATTTATTATGTCCTCATCGTCTTTTCCTATCTTCTTGATTATTTCATTTTCATTAGTAACGCCTAGGGCTTTTATTAACGTAATAATTGGAACTCTCTTTAACTTGCCGAAAGTTACGTAAAGAAGGTTGCTGCCTGAAATCTGCAAAGTATGCGGAACCTTTATTGCATCGGCATCGGCAAATATCTTTGCGCTGAATTTGAATCCTTCCTGATTGTCTTTTGAGATCAATATGTTGTTTGGAGCGAGGTCCTCTGTTGTTATTATTATTCTTTCGGTGCCATTTATTATGAAGTATCCTCCTGGATCCGTTGGATCTTCTTTTGCTTCAGTCAATTCACTTGCTGACAGTCCGTAAAGATTGCAATATTTTGATTTGACAACTATTGGCATACGCCCTATGAAAACATCCTCGTTTACGATTTCCTTGCCGTCCGCCAGATATGAAACAGAAAGCATTAAAGGCGCATCGTAAGTAAGGTCCCTTATCCTTGCTTCCATTGGATTGATTAATCGTACTATGCTGTCTGCCTCTATTATGTCCGGCTTTCCAATCGTTATTTTGTTTATTTTTATCTTAAAATCTTCGACTCCTACTGGCTTTATAACAGGCTCTATCAAACCCTCACTCTCTATTATCTTGTTAAGCCCTTTGTCTATAAAGTACTCAAATGAAGATATGTGGTGAGCAGCCAAGGCGGTTGAACCCAATGCCGATCTAAGCAATGCTTGATATGTATTTTTTTCCATTTTATTTCACCACCAACCTATAATAATTGTACTGCCCGGCAGTCTTGCTGCTACGTTTTATCTCCAGAACATCTCCCTCTTTTGCATCCAAAAGCTTAACTGCAGGATCATTTACTTTTATCTTGGGAAGGTCTTTTATAACGATGTTGTATTTGCTAAGCAATTGGTCAAGTTCCTCTTTGAGCATTATTCTATATTTCGGCGATAAACGGCTATTAAATACATCGATATCCAAAGGGGGAACCTCTTAAGTATAATTTATAATTCTATTCTATAATACTTCTAGTATTTAAGCTTTTCTATTACTAAATTATATGCTATTAATTCACATTCACTACTTTGAAAATATGAATACCAACATGTAATTAGCCACTGTTTAACATCTTTCTATACATAGATGATCTTCCGGAAAGTTCATTTACATTCTTGTCCGCCAGATTAAAGGCCGCGTTACTATAGCTTATAAGCCAGTATGAAATAAGTATTGAATAAAGCAACGCGGAATAAACCTCGGGCAGATTAAAGCTACTAACTAAATAAACGAAAACAAAGAGCAAAACAAGATATATAACAAATACAAACAACGACTCAAAACGAATGCCTTTTGCAAGATTTCTGCTGTTTAAAATTGCAGAATGCAATGTGGAATTGCCGTATATTGAGAAAAAGTTGGAAAACATGAACGAACTGCCGTAGTATATTCCAGGTATGACCAATACAATTAAACCTATAATGGAGATTATGGCTTGAATAAAAGTGGCTATCAAGAACTTCGGAAAAGCGCTCAACGAACTTTTAATCAAAGAAACCACATTTAAATTGCTTGAAACTAGGTAATACAATTTATAATAAAACAGGGCTGTCAAAGAAAAAACAACCAGTAGGAAAGAAACTACAAAAACAACTTCACCTACAATTATTGTAGTCATTGAGGGGGTAAAAATAAAGCTTCCATTCAAAAATGCGCCCAATCCCAAGTACTTGAAGATCACAATGAATCCCAAAAGAAAGATTGTAAGTGTTATAGAAAGAAACGCAAAAAACGAACTAAGTTCCGACAAGGATTTAAGGCCGTAAACCAAACTATACAATGCTGACCTGATCCTGCTTTGCTCTTTCATTATTATTAATTATGCAGCATAATTAATATCCTTATCCTAATTTATCCTAAGCATCCTTTTTGCGTATTTATATTTTAGCTTAAAACCGCAATATTTATAGACTGGGCAGGTGCCACACTGCGGAGAAACTGGCTTACAAACTTCCCTCCCGAATCTTACAAACGAATAATTTGTGGAAATCCTGAGATTTGGACTAAGTATACTTTCAAGCACTGCTTCCGTCTTTGCAGGTTTTGTCCCTTCTGGCACTATGCCCAAGCGCTGTGATATCCTATTCACATGTGTATCCACAGCTATATAGGGCAGATTAAATCCCCACTCCAATACAAGGCTTGCAACCTTTTCCCCAACTCCCGGTATCTGCATCAAATCTGCTTTATTAGAAGGAACTTCTGAATCGAATTTTGTTATAAGCACATTGCAGGCCCTTTTCAAAAGTTTTGCCTTAACTCGAAAAAAACCGACTGGGTATATTAGATTTTCTATCTTTTTCGTCGGTAATTTTGCTATCTTTTCAGGAGTATTTGCAACAGAAAGCAGCCTTTTCTGTGCAGGAAACGTTGTAGTATCCTTTGTTCTTGTGGAAAGTATTCCATGCACAAGTATTTCAAATGGGCTTGCCTTTCTTTCCTTAGTATAGTACTTTCTGCTTATTATCTTTACTGCATTTACAAAATCATCTTTGTCCACAATTCATCAATAAAACTACCGTAATAAATAATTTAAGCACCAAAATAATAGGGATTAAATGAAATATCAAATAAAAAACGAGGGTTTAAAATACCTCACAGAAAAATATGACATCGATTTTGACAGTCTGATAGACAGCATACGCGAAAAAAAATACGATAAAGTAGCAATACAAATCCCGGATGGCTTTAAATTGCACGCATTGGACATTGCAGACATGATAAGTGAAAATTCTGGGGCAGAGGTATACATATGGGGAGGAAGCACTTATGGAGCATGTGATGCGCCGATAGGCCTTGGAAAATTTGGGGTAAAGGCAGTTATACAATTCGGACATGCAAGATTCAGAGCTGATGAACTCGGAAAAAGCAGTGGTTAAATGATAACTATCGGGATAGATGAAGCAGGCAGGGGCCCGTTAATAGGCCCAATGACAATAGCAGGTATAGGATTAGACGAGGAAACCGGCAAAAAATTCAAACTTCTTGGGGTGAAGGATTCAAAAATGCTAAGCATTAAAAGAATATACCTTTTAGAAAGAGAGATAACCAAAACCTGCAATAATTTCAAAGTCATTAAACTATCTGCAGAGCAGATAGACAATAGATTTGCAGATGGAAAGAACTTGAATTACTTAGAACTTGACAACATGATAGAGATAGCAAACTTTCTTGATGGCCAAACTGTTATAGTTGATTCTCCAAGCAGAAATACTGCTAAAATAAGAGAATACCTAATGAAAAAGATAAAGAATAAAAAAGTTATAGCTGAGAACTACGCAGACAGAAACCATATTGAGGTATCTGCCGCATCGATAATAGCCAAGGCAAACAGGGAAAGGGAAGTAGAGAAAATAAAAAAGGAGCTGGGATATGATTTCGGAAGCGGCTATCCTTCAGACCCAAAAACAATGCAATTTATAAGAATAATAACCGAAAACGGAAGGATAACGCAGGAACCTTACAAAAAGTTCATAAGAAAGACCTGGAGCACGGTAAAATACACAAATTTTAACACCTTAAACTTTTTTAACTAAACCCTCAATAAAATTCTGGGGTAATTCCGTCGATTTCCAGCTGTTTTTATCTATGCAGATGTGGAGTATATAACCCTGACAAATCTGTTCTTCATTTCGTAGTATGTCAAAATCAAACCTTAATATTTTATTTGATACCAAGCTAACTTTAAGCAGCGTATTAAGTGTATCGCCCATCCTTGCAGACTTAACGTATTTTGCATTTGATTCTAGGACAACCATCCATCTATTCTCATCTATAATTGGAAAACTATATCCCTTAGAATTTATGAATTCCTGCATTGCATCGGTAAAAAACCGGTAATAACCTGCATAATGGACAATACCTTGTGCATCTGTATCGTATATCTTTACGTCCTCCTTAAAAGAATAGTCATACTCCATATTCAGTATGGCATGAAGCTTTCTCCTAGACTCTGAAGCAGATCAGTCTGCCTTTCGAAATACTCCCTTGCATTTTTGAATCTTTCAATTAAATTTCTCGCAACTGCATTTTTCAGATCAAGAGGATGTATTTTCTTTTCAGTGTATAACTGTATCATCTGTTCCGGAGATTCTATTGTTATGTCCCCGCCGAATTTCTCTTCTCTCTCTATTTTAAATTTGCCGTCATTTGGTAATATGAAAAAGTTAACTATCTGAACTATGAAGTTATCTTCAATTATTCCCTCTGGACAGTACCCATTCATTATTTTCTTCTTTATTGACTCCTCCGAATCATAGATCTTAATATTGCTTTCGGGAACTGATGAAGACATTTTTGTTCCTGGGCCGCGTATTGACGCTATGAGCGGAGTAAGCACTTCGACCCTTTTTCTGTAACCCAGTTTTTCTAGGTATTCTCTGGCATACGCAAAGATATGCCTTTGGTCCATCCCTCCTAGCTGGATGTCCACATCTAAGTATTCTTCATCTAAAGTCTGCATAAGAGGGTATATAACCTCACTTACCTTTGGATTTTTCATTCTTGTAACTTCAGAAGCTGCGTGCATACCTTTCTCAACGGTAGTAAGCGTAGAAAGCTTTAACAAATCCGAAACATATGGCTGACTCAATTCAAAATCAGATCCTCTAACAAATTCCGGCATTCTTTCCCAGTCAAATGCTAGTTCTATGCACTTCTTTGTGTAATCGACTCTTTTATCCAATTCTTCCCATTTTGATTTCAAATCATCTAATGCCGCATGCAAATCCGCTATTAGTATCTTTGCATGTATTCCCGCTTTTTCAAAATCGAAGAGTTTGCCCAATGCAACTAAGTGCCCAAGGTGTATTGAGCCTGTGGGCGCCCTGCCAATGTAAACAGAAAGAGGTTTTCCATCATTCAATAAATTTTGCAGTTCTTCAACAGTTAGTATCTCCAAAGTATTCCTTTTTATTAAATTCAATCGCTCTTCAATATCCATAAAGATATATAATTAAATTAGAATATATATAGATTATCAGCAAAGTAAAAGGCAATTAATGATGTAAGCTTTAATTTCCTCAACAACAATAATAAAAATGAAATTCATGCATGTTGGAGATACCCATATAGGGCAGGTATACAAGAATGATACAAGGAATAATGACATAAAAGAAGCATTCACGCAGATGGTGGACTATGCTCTGTCTGAAAGAATAGATTTTATTGTACATTCTGGAGACCTATTTGACTCCGGCAACCCTCCATTGGATTCGCTTTTATTCGTAACCGATGAATTAAACAGGTTAAAAAGCGCAGGGATACCGATATTTGTAATACCAGGATCACATGATGTTGGAGTTGGAGAAGAAGAAAGCATTATAGAACTTTTTCATAGAAACAAACTTCTCATAAACCTAAATTCCAAAAAGTATATTGAATTCGGAGAAACTGTGGAGCTAAAAGGAGAGACCTATAAAAATGCATTTATATGCGGAATAAAAGGAAAAAGAAGTAAAGTAGAAGATGAAATATTCAAAAAATTAAAAGTGGAGATGGATAAGTCTGCATTCATTAAAATTTTTGCATTTCACCACACTATCTCTTATCTTGGAGAAAAGTTTAAAGACCTTGAAACAGAAAGCCTTCCAAAAGGATTTGATTACTATGCTGCAGGCCACTGGCATGGGCACAGGGAAAACATAAAATATGATAATGGAATAATCCAGTACCCAGGTTCTCTGGAATATTGCGACGAAAAAGAGATAGTTGACAATCCAAACAGGGGCTTTTTCGTAGTATCCTATGATAAAGAAGGCATAACCTCTGTAGAATACAAAATAATAAAAACGAGAGATAAACAGATTTTCACAATAAATGCAGACAATAAAAAAGCCGCCGAATTGGAAAATGAGATTATTAACAAGCTAAAGAAAAACGATGGAGAGATATTGGTTGTAAAGCTGGAAGGGAAGCTAGCAGATAAAGCATCCGATATAAACCTTTTAAAAATTAAAAAAATAGGGTATGAGCTAGGTTATTCATACATAAGTATAAACAAATCAAAGTTAAACGACAAGGATACTGACATACAAGAGGATGAAATAAAAACAAAGGAATTATCAACTATAGAATATGAATTTCTTAAGAAGAAAGGCTACAATGAAAAGGAAATAAAAATTGCAAGATATTTAATAGATTCGCTTGGAGAAAACACGGATGATATAAAAAAGGAGGTTGAAAAATTATTTTATTCGCATGATAATCTCGAAGATTAAGCTTGAAAATATCAGAAGCCACCGGAAGACTGAGATAGCATTCTCAGAGGGCATAAATGTAATAACCGGTAACACTGGCAGCGGTAAATCTTCAATATTAATGTCGGTAGAATATTCGCTTTTTGGAAAGATTGGAGAAGGAAAAGAGGAAGGAAAAATGCTGCTAAGAAGGAACTCCTCAGAGGGAGAAATAAAAATAACAATAAAAAACGGCAATGATGAATATGAAATAAGTAGAGGGTTAAAGAGAGTTAACGATTCCGTAAGAAACGACGACTCAAAAAATTACATAAACAAAAATAATGAGAGGATAGACCTACAGAACCGGGCATCTGATATAAATTCATATGTAAACAAATTATTAAAGATTGAATCAGAAAATCCTCTAGAAACATTTGAAACTATAACATACATTAAACAGGACGAACTAAAAACACTGATATTTGAAACCGGACAATACAAACAAGAATACATAGACGGCTTACTGCAACTTAACAAGTACCTAGATGTTTATGATAACACAAAGGAAATTATAAACAAAATTAAAAACGAGATAGAGCTAGATAAAAAGGAACTTCAATTAAGCGTAGACCAAAACGATGTAATAAAGATAGAAAACAGAATAAATGAAAACCAAAACATAATAAAGAGCTTGGAAGAAGAAGCAAGAAATAATCAGATACTCTTAAATGACAAAAGCATAGCAAAAAAACAGAAGGAAAGCGAACTCGCATTTGAGAGAGATAAAAAGATAAAATTTGAAAAAGCCTTGACTGAAATTAAAATAAAGGAAAACGAAAAATCCAAACTTGAACTTGAAAAAACGAGACTAACAGAGAAAAAAGATGAGGCTATAAAAAATGTAAAACCTATAGAAAAATCCAAAAAAGACGAAATTGAAAAAGTAATTAAGGACCTTGAAGAGCAGAACAAACTTGGGGATGAAAACGTTAAAAAAATATATGAGAAGTTCTTCCAAATAGAATATTCGTACAAAAAAGCACAAAATGAAATTGGCGAACTTAAAAAGGAGATAGAAAACGAGAATAA
>JAJZOB010000055.1 GCA_021852135.1 Nanobdellota archaeon | reverse complement strand
AGCCGCCCATGTAGAGAGTCGTGTAGAGACGCTCCCGCCTCGCAGCCTCTGCCCGCCTTTAAGACATCTTTGGATGTCGCACGGCGGGCTACGGCTACCTTGTAGGACATGGCGGCGTTAAGGCTGATTTTGACCCCCCGCAAAATCAGCCGCTTGCTAGGTTGCTAGCTTAAAGTCCGTGGGGACGACCCCCTCGTGAGCTAATCGGCGAAGCCAGATTAGCGATAGAGTGGTGGTTTTAAGGGCTAGGGTTACCTAGAACTGACTGCAATATAATCGCCAGTTTTATATATTATAGACTATTAAAAATATGTATGCCAAAAAACGCATCTAGCTCAACAGAGAACAAGAGGGGTAAGAATATAGCGGCTAAAAGTATACCGAAAGGTAAATCATTGGGTATGAGCCATCCAATAATCGCAGTTGGCTATGTCCTAATTGCGTATATGCTTCCCGTGGTTAATGCTGCGCTTACAATAGTAATACCAATTATCTGGCATATACCTACTACTTTATCCTATATTTCGCTCTTTGCGATCTATTTCATAAGTTTGGGGTTGCTGTGGTTTCTGAATAAGTTGTTAAGTTTGAAGAAAGTCAGCGATGAAGATAATATAATATCTAGGAGAGGGTTCGTGAAGACATTTCCATTATACGCAATAGCTGTGCTATTCATTCCTATGACAAGTAATCCATTGTCTCTTGCCATTGGTACTGGTGGATTGTTGCTGTATTACCAATACATAACAGAATATGTATCAAAAATGTTTTGATATTAAAGTGTAACAATAACTCGACATGAGCAATAAAAGGTGCAAATATGAAGATTGCTGAGTTCGTATTAGATCGTGCAAATATTGATTATTTCTTACCTTCAATTCAAAGGGAATTTGTCTGGTTTGATAATCCAAAAGAGCAAAAAGTGGAAAAATTATTCGATTCTTTGCTTCAAGAATATCCAATTGGAAACCTTTTAATCTGGAATATAAATAAAAAGAAAGAAGACGAAAAATTGCTTTTTGAAGTCTATAATTTTATCGAATCTTGGGATGAGGACAATCCACATAACAAAGAAGCGAGCCTTAATGGAAGGCTAACAATACATTTAGTTTTAGATGGACAGCAGAGATTATCATCGCTCTTAATTGGGTTGCGAGGCAAAAGAATCTATACAAAATATAGAAAAAGGAGAACCGAAAAACTTTACATTAATCTGCTTTCTGATATAGAAAATGATAAGAATAATATTTATGGGTTCAAATACGATCTTAGTTTCTGGGAAGATGCCGATGTAAATCGGAGAAATAAAGAAAAACAAGAATTTTGGGTAGAAATTGGTAAAGTTTTAGATTACAAAGATGAAACATCCGAAGACTTTAAAGAAAGTTTTGCTAAGGCTTTAGAAGATAAACTCAAAGATAATACTGAGTTGATTAAAAAAGCTAAAAATACTCTAGGACAAATTTACAAAGTTTTTTGTGATAAGGAAAATTTGATAGAAAGTCCAGTAGATAAGAGAGATGAAGAACAAGTATTGGATATATTCGTTAGGATAAATAATGGAGCGACACGTTTGGAGAAAGCAGATATGTTGCTTTCATACATGGAATCTGATAAGGCTTTATTTAAACCTAAAGGTGCTAGGAAAGAAATCCTGGATTTTGTAGATAAATTGAATAAAGAAGAAGTAGATAGACCTTATTATGGTCTTGACCAAGATTTTGTTCTCAAGGCTGCACTGGTTCTAACGGATTTAGATATTCAATACAAATTAAAGAATTTCAACAAAGAGAATCTTAAAAAAATCAGCGATAAGTGGGCAGAGATTAAAAAATATCTGATTTTAACCACTAAATTGTTAGGTCATTATAAATTTTCTGAGAAAAATATCATTTCAAAAAATGCTTTGATACCGATGAGTTATTATTTTATGCATAATGGAATCGAGAGCGAAATTATCTATTCAACCAACAAAAAAGATATGGAAATCAAAAATAGTATGATTAGATGGTTGGCGATTGCATCGTTGGAAGGACTATTTGGGAGTTCATCAGATACTACTTTAGGGCAAATAAGAACCAAGATAAACAATGCAAAACAATTGGAAGAAACATTAGAATACTCACTTAGCAAGGAGGATATAGAGGAGATAGTAGCAAGAGCAAGATATAACAAACCATTTACACGTCTAATTCTGATGCTTGTTATAGAACAGAAGTATTGGGAATTTGCAGAAGACCATATCTTTGCACAGAAATATTTTGACGAAAAGTATTTGAAAACGACTTTGAAACTTACGTCAGAGCAGATTAACGACTTTAAATATTATGAAGACACAATAGGAAATCTGCAATTGTTAGACCCAACTATAAACATAAAGAAATCGGCAGAAGGTTTCATAGAGTGGAATAACAAACAAAATGGAGACTATTCAAAAGCATTTTTGATACCAAAACTTGCTGATTATTCATTTTCAAATTTCATAGAATTTGTTAAAGCAAGGGAAAAACTGATAACGGAAAGGCTATACGAGCTATTATCCAGTAAATAAATTCCGGGTTCAGATTGCTGGAAATCTGAACGCTAGTTGCTTATATACCTTACCCGGCCATAATCTATGGTTCAGATGAACCTGCTTGGGCTTAGAATCTTATGTTATTTTTGGTGTGAAATATGGCTAGGAATATGGGCGTGAAACAGCCAGGAAACACTCTCAAACCCTTAGCGGGTTCGAGAGTTCAAATCTCTCCCCCTGCATAATTTAGATTTCAGATTAATCCAGCAGTTTCAAAGCGCGCCATAATATCCTCTTTCACATCATTGTACTTCACAAATTTACTT
>JAJZOB010000038.1 GCA_021852135.1 Nanobdellota archaeon | reverse complement strand
GAGAGGAAACAATTCCTTGCGGATATTAACTTACTTAAAACCGCTTGGATTTAGTACCCCAGCATTAAATGATTACAATAAGATAAACAATTACTTAGAAACAAGGAATGTAAACTATAGTATTAAAGGTACGCAAGTATTTCTTGGCAGTGCAGTTAAAAATATGAATGGAAGTGTTCCATTACTGATATTTTCTTTAGGAGCTATGGTTTTTGTAGTGTTGTTTGTAATCCTTTTTTCAATCTACACTCCTTTGCGTTTGGTACTTCTTATAATTGCAAATGTTATAGCTGCTAATGGAGTTACATTGTTAATATTCCATTATATATTGTCTTTGCCATTCATATCAATTGCCCAGATATTCCTAATAACAAGCATAATGGGAGTAGGTGTAGACTATGATATATTCTTGGTAATGAGAATAAGAGAATACGTAAAAGAAGGCAAAAATAACTTTGATGCAATAAAAATGGGGCTTGTAAAAAGCGGGCCAATAGTAGCAAGTATAGGGATAATCTTTTCAATGGTGTTTCTGTCTCTTTTAGCAAGCGGCGTGCCAATAATAGAAGAAGTTGGATTCATAGTTGCAATAGGAATCTTAATTGATTCTGTTATATCCGTATTGTTTATAGTTCCATCTATAATGTTTTTGTTGCAAAAGTACAATTGGTGGCCAGGACTTAAACAATATGAATATAATAAATAAAATGATTGAAAAGATAAAAGGAGAAAAGATAATAAAAACAGAAAAAGATGATGATAAGGTTTTGACATTGACAGAAGGCCCTGATGGCATAAGCGTGAAATTTAATGGGATAACTTATTCAAGAAGAGCCGAAAAAGGAATATTCACAGGTTCTTACTGGGATTACTTCACACCTCTGCCTTTACTTTATAACAAACCAAATATACTCATGATAGGTTTGGGTGGTGGAACAATCGTTTACCAGATAAATAGACTATATGACAGAAAAGTAAACATGGATGTAGTTGAAATAGACGAGAAGATGGTTAAACTTGCAAGGGAGTTTATTCCTGAAGATATAAAAAAGATAAATCTATTTATAGAAGACGGAATAGAATTTCTCAAAAAAAGCAAGAAAAAATACGAATTAGTGTTTTTAGATGCATACGATGGGGATAAGATTCCTGATAGCTTTCTTGATGAAAGAACCATTTCATACATAAACGACACCCTTATAAAAGACGGATTACTGGCCATAAACTATGCAATGAGCTTCAAGGCCATTGTTTTCTTCCAGAATTACATAAGCAAACTTAAGAAATACTTTAAAGTATACCTTGTGAATAACCCTTTAGGCTCAGGAAATACTATAATCTTATGCAGCAAAAAAATGGATAAAGCAGAAATATTGGAAAAGATTAACAAGATGAAAAAGGAAGACAATAACATGCATGTAATAAAAGGATACAACAACATGAGCAATGGCTAATATTTATCCAATAAAATTCACTAGGATAAATGGAAGTAAAAGAAATAAGAAACTCATTAAAAGAAATTGATAAAAATACCTGGGAATCCAAAAAAGCAGGCAATGTTCCTATAAGATTATACGCAAATGAAAACCTTCTTAAAAAAATGGAAGATGATGTATTTAAGCAGGCAGCAAATGCGGCCTCTTTACCTGGGATACTAAACTTTTCTTATTTATTCAGCGATGCCCACATAGGTTATGGTGTGCCCGTAGGCTGGGCAGGTGCTTTTGATTTAAAGGAAGGGATAATTTCACCCGGTGCTATAGGTTTCGATATAAACTGCGGTATGCGTTTGATAAAAACAAACCTGACTTTAAAGGAAGTTAAACCGAAAATAAAGGAATTAATTGATACATTATTCAAAATGGTGCCAGCTGGAGTAGGTTCTAACTCTCCGCAGATGCTTACAAAGTTAAAGACTTTAAATAAATCCGATTTAAAGGAAATAGCCGAAGAGGGCGTAGAATGGACCGTAAGAAAAGGATATGCTACGGAAGAAGATAAGGAAAGAATTGAAGAGCAGGGCAGGGTAAAATCTGCAGACTTTTCGGAGGTAAGCGAAGAGGCATTTAAGAGAGGAAAACAACAGCTTGGAACACTTGGATCCGGGAACCATTATCTTGAAGTTCAGGTAGTAAACAAGGATTTCGATAAAGGGGTAGCAAATTCACTGGATTTAGATGTAATGAAGGAACAAGTAGTTATAATGTTTCATACCGGTTCAAGAGGATTTGGTCATCAAATAGCAAGCGATTATATTAAAAAGTTCCTAGATTACTCTTCTAAAAATGGAATAACTCTAAAAGACAGGCAGTTGGCTTATGCTCCTTTCAATTCTGAAGAAGGCCAGGCGTATTTTAAAGCCATGTCCTGCGGAATAAACTTCGCTTTCGTTAACAGGCAGATAATAAACTATCAGATAAGAGAAGCATTTAAAAACACGTTTAAAAGAAGCGAAAAAGACCTCGGTTTAGACGTCATTTACGATGTTTCACACAATACCGCTAAGATAGAAGAATATACCGTTAAAAACAAAAAAACGAATGTTATAATACACAGGAAAGGAGCAACGAGAAGTTTCGGCCCCGGGAATAAGGAATTAAAAGGAATACTCAAAAAAATAGGCCAGCCTGTAATAGTAGGGGGCAGCATGGAAACGGGCTCTTATCTCTGCATTGGAACAAAGAAAGCAGAAGAAGAAAGCTTTGGGACGACATTGCATGGCAGCGGTAGAACCATGAGCAGAGTAGCAGCAAGGAGCGCTATAAATCCAGATAAACTGCTTGAAAGCATGAAAACAAAAGATATATACGTAAAAGCAAACAGCATTACCGGCTTAACAGAAGAAGGAGGATCGGCTTACAAAGATATAAATGAAGTTGTGGATTCAATGGATAAAGCAGGAATAAGCTTGAAGATCC
>JAJZOB010000011.1 GCA_021852135.1 Nanobdellota archaeon | reverse complement strand
TTCCGCTGAATCCAGCACCAATTGCTTTTTTAACATGTTGCTCTATATTTTCTGTATCCAGTTTCTTGCCCCCTGCCAAGAAAACCTTTGTTTTATCGGCGGATTTTACAACCCATTCTAATTTTGAGTCGTCGTCTGGATACTTCAATTTCACTATGTCTGCGCCCATCTCAAAGGCTGCCCTCGCTGCGTAAGAAACTATTTCAGGAGACTCATCATCTTGTATGTTTTTGCCTCTTGGATACGACCACATTATTACAGGCAAACCAATCGCATGCGCTTCTTCTTCTATTTTTCCAAATTCCCTTACCATGTATTTTTCGTATTTGCTCCCCCAGTATACTGTGTAACCGACGGCGGCTGCCCCTAGCTTAACTGCCTCGGAAACGCTGGTGCTTTGAGTTGAGAATGGCTCTCCCCCATACAATCTTGTTTTACCGTTTAGCTTAAGTATCAAAGGTATGTTTATTTCCTTTTTATTGTAATAGTGCATTGCACTTCCCTTTAAAAGGATTAATGCGTCGACTTCTGCCTTCTTTGCCAAATCCACAATATATTTTGGAGAAACGTTAAGCTCGTTAAAATCGGTTGGGCCGTGCTCGAGCCCGTGATCGTAGGCTAGAAATACTCCTCTCAATGGCAATTTTTCCATACTATTTGAAAACATTTATTTATTATATAGTTATCTTGCTCTTTGCTATCCTTAATTTCATATTTTCTGGAGGATATTTGCCAGTTATTCCTTCTTTTGCTCCGTATTTCTGTATAACATTGCTGGCGTTAAAACTTCCTGCAGTTATTGCCTGTTCTATGTCCTTTCCATCATCGATAGAATTAACAAATGCTGACAAAAATGCATCTCCCGCTCCGACAAAATTTATCTGTTTTGCCTTGAAAGTATTGGCAATGTAAAGATTCTCTTTGGATAAAACCAGCGACCCTTTATCCCCTTTTGTTATTATAGCTATATCATTTACGTATTCCGATAATTTAGAAAGATTGTTTACATCATTTGAATATCCCACAAAAGTTTTAGCTTCGTCGTCATTCATGCTTATTATATCTACGTACTTTAACAACGGGGCCATTTTCTTTAGCTTTAAATTCAACTCAACTGAACCAGGGTTAAGAACGGTTTTCATGTCATTTGCTTTAGCAAACTTCAAAATGTTAAAAAGAAGGTCTGTATCTTTAGTTGGCAAAGGCCCTACATAAAGCCACTTCGACTTAAAATCAAGCTGTAGGTCTTCTAGCGATAGAGTACTTTCTATTCCGCGATGTATCAACAAAATCATATCGCCACTTGATGATACAACTATATTTGAGAAAGGTGTCTCTCCATTGGACACTTTTATTAGTTCTGTGCTTATCTTCCTTTTGTTTAAATCATTCATTACAAACTGACCGTATTCATCGTTGCCGATCTTTGCTATAACAGCAGATTTCTTACCGAAAGCAGAGAACGTAGCTGCTGCATTCGTGGCGCTTCCGCCACTGAATTCAAGAACTTTGTTTACGTCTATTTTTTTGTCAGTAGGTATCTCAAGAAAATGTTTGTTTACCCCGGGTTTAAGCAATGCCTTGTCTAGAAACAAAAAAGTATCCTTCGTTGCAGAACCTAAAGTAACAAAATCGAACATATATCTATTATTGTTTTCAATCAATAAAAATATTTGCCATTTACATTTACTGCGTTTTTTTGTCCTTGTCTTGAATAGTTTGCAGTTTATTGGTCAATTCATCTATTGACTTAGAGGAAGCCTTTAATCTGAAATCTATTATCTCAGATTTCTCTTTAAGGTCTTTTAATATTTCATTTTTATCCTTCTTGATTAATATCTGGCCTGACAATTGAAATAGGTCAGAACCCTCATGCGTCTTTTCAACCTCTTCTATTGTGCGCTTTAATTCATTGTACTGCAGTTGCAGGGTCTGTTTCTGCGTTGTTTCAACCTGCAAACGCTGTCTAAGTTCCTCAAACTCTTCTTCATTCATATTGATTTATGGTCTCCAGCATTTTTAATGATTGCATTATACTATTGTTTACTGCAAGAAGCATATTAAAGTCATTTGCATTTATGGAAATATCCAACCCGTTGGAGCCCAACTTCATTTGTGTATTTACTCTTCGGTCATTTGTTATATTATAGGATAGCGCATGGAAAAGACTAAGCATTAGATTTCTATCAAGCTTTAACTTTATGTCGGCACTAAAATGATTATCTTGCTTTGACATGATGCCCCCCTTCGGGCTTTTTCTTTATTAAAATTCTGCCGCCGCAATAAGGACACCTAACTATATCCCCTACTTCGGATGAATCTACAGTGGCTCCGCAATTAAAACACTTGTATTTTGACATCTTATATCACCTTTGAACTTAGGTTATAGGCATTGTCTGCAATTACCAATCCGCAATGTTTGCATTTCCATATACCCGAGGATTGTCGCCTTATCGAAAGCTTTTTACACCTAGGACAGGCATACTTTTCAGATCTCTGCTGTTTTATTGCATCAATCCTTTTCCTTACACCTACACCATATTTGGCAGTTCTCATATCTCATCATTTATTACTTTTTTATATTTAAAGCTTAGTTTATTATATTATAGTGTAAAATGTATTAAATCAGGACTATGAAAGGAAATAAATTTAGATACGTTATATTGTTACTTGCAGTATTTATAGTTTTAATTATGGTGGGAAAAGCCAATGCACAGCCATATTCGCAGGTGAGCATATTCGACAATATCACACAGACCTCAAATTTTTATTCATACTCAATGGTGCAGTATACCATAACATTATACAATGTATCTGCTTCTGAATTCAACATAAGTCTGCCTTCAAATATATTTAACTTGACAGCCTTAGGTGGATTAAAGTTTAAGGTCTATCCTTCTAAGGACTGCCACACATTTTCAGTTTCTAATGGCTGCATACTAATAGGTTTATACAACGTAACGCCAGGGGCGCCAATAAACCTGCAATATAGATATTATCAAAATTATAGCAGTACAAACAATTCTTTTAATTCAACAATATTCTTTCTTCCATCCAGCTTCACCCGCTCATTGAGTATAAAAATGCTCCTTCCAAGCGGAGCATACATACCGAGCGATGCATATGATGAGCCAAGCTCAACTATAACATCTGTTGGCAACCATTTTGAAATATCCTGGAATCTAATAAATCAAAGCTATCCAAATATCACTGGATATTACATAGATTTGCCTTTTACAATTGAATATAACTTAAAATTTGTAAGTAAGAAACCATCAGATGAAAATTATTATTTATATTACATCGTTATTCTCATAATTATATTTCTTGCAGCTGTTATAATTTGGTACTTTTACCACAGCAAATACAAACGAAGTTCCTCGAATAAGCCAAAGAAAAAGCCGAATAAAAAGTTTATTCTAGATTTATTGAACCGTGATGAAAAAGCAGTTTTGGCAGCTGTTAACAAGATAGGCTTTACTTACCAGGCAGACATAATAAAAAAGACGGGGTTCTCAAAGATAAAGGTCAGCAAAATCCTGTCAAAGTTAACAAATTACAAACTTTTAAAAATAAAGCAGGAAGGAAGAGTGAATAAAGTAAAGAGGCTGTAAAAATGTTTAACAAAATGAAGGGGTATCGTGCTGAAAGGAACGTAAAGTTAAATTTCATAAAGAGAGGTTGGAAGGTGGTAAGAGCCGGTGGAAGCTTGGGTGAATATGATATAATAGCATTTAAAAATGGAATCTGCATTTTTTTGCAGATTAAATCGACAAACAAGCATAAATTTTACTATTATGGCTACATGGAAGATAAATATGCTGGATTTCCTTTCAGACTTGTTGTGCATTTCAGCAGGGGTAGAACAGTAGTGCTTCCTCCTAAGAAGACAATATCTGAGGATGAAGGTGAAGACATAGATACTTTTATAGAAAAATTGGAGAGTTAACTGTTTCCAATAGTTTCCAGCAAATACTTTAATATAAACAAAATTAAAAAGAGGTATGAGTTTTTTTATTGAAAGGCAGTTTTTGCATACTCGGACTCAAAAACTGCTTTTTTATTTTTCAACTACCGAATGCTAGCTTTATCCCAACTACTACTATAACTAGAATAATACCAAAAATTATTACGGTCCTTGGCTTTATGGTTATCTTGCTCTTATAATCTGAGTAGTACTGAACTAATCCTCCAAAGGAGGAAGGCATCCTTGTCTGTGCTTTTTTATTTAACATATTTTTATATTTTAATCTGCATTGCTATTAAACTTTTCTATATGTACTATCCTACTTAAATCTACCTTTGGCCCGCCGGTTTTCACTTCTCCGTCCTCCTTTATGTACCCTATTGGGATTATCCCCCTCACTTTGTATTTTTCGGGTATAGCTAAAAGTTTTTTAATTTCTTCCTGCTGCAGAGTTGCTATCCACGCACTTCCAAGACCATAGCTGCTTGCCATAAGAAGCAGATTTTCTATTGCAAGCGCAGCATTTTCAACGCAGAACGTTTCGCTATCTTCTTCATCAAACACTGCATCCATCTTTGACTTATCGCATATGATTATTACTATGAGCGGCGCAGAGTCTATATGGGGTGTAAGGGAGACCTTGCTTATTTCACTTTTTACGTCTGCATTGGTCACTATGATGAACTCGTACTCTCTTATTCCCCCTGCTGTGGGAGATCTCACTGCTGAGTCTATTAATTTAAGTATTATATCCTCGCTTACCTCTTTATCCAAAAAGGAATAAACAGTTTTCCTCTTAGTTATAGCATCATATACGTCCATAGAATTTTAAACGACTCTAGGATATATAAATATTATAATGAATTTCTCAAACTTACAAATTCTATTACAAGTATGGCCAATGCAATTATCCCCAACCCAAACGTATCAAAATTAGTTAAAACGGTTGCTTGGTTCAAAGTCAAAATAAAGATGAGCCCCACTATCGACACGACTCCCAAATCTATAGCAATTATCTTAAACCAGAATAGTCTAGTTTGTTTTAATATCGTCATCGATTTCGCCTTTGTTGATTTTGCTCCATCGGTAAATCCTGCTTCATAAGAGTTCAAAATAATTATAATCCCTAAAAAACCATCGCTTATCCCGAGAATAAACGCAACTGGTTCATAAGGGGTCTGCAAACCTAAATAACCGAGTGGCAAAAATGCAAGCGAGGCTAATATAACGTACTTCCATTCTTTAACTAATCTATTCATAATTAAGAATAGTTTTCTATTACTTCAGCCAGTATCTTAGCCTTCCCGCCAGTAGGGGTTGCAAGCACTTCATTGCATACCAAACACCTTACTTCTGTAGAAGCTTTTGTAAATATTACCTGTTCATTTTTGCATTTGTTGCACCTTACTTTTGAAAATTTGCCTTCTGACGGTCTGAATATGATTTCTTCCATTTTACTTTATCTCCAACTTTTTTGCTTTTTTACCTCTTTTCTGGGTAGTCATTTTACCGCATTTTGTACATTTATACCTTAAGTCTATCCTCTTTGACTGCTTTATGCCAAGCCTCTTTGCATGCTCAAACATTGGATAAGGCGTAGAACCATACCCGTGCTCAAGATTCCAGCCTTTTCTTCGACTACCTGCAGTCAATGTCCCTCTCTGGCCACCCTTTACCTGTACCACTTTTTGTAGGGTGTGTTCTTTGCAGAATCTGCAGTATCTTCTAACTTGGCTTGGTAATTTCATTTAGTTTCAATAAATAGCTTAGTATTTAACTTTTTCTATATTTGAAATTGCAATAATTTTAAATTTAGTCACTGTTTTACTAGCCTATGCAAAAGGTCATACCTCTACTTATTTTAATGATATTGCTATTGTCAGTATCTATAACACACGGGTCTAAAGGGATAAGTTTAAATTTCCAAGAAGTACCGCTGCAAAACCAAGTTTGCAGTTATTTAACGCCCCAAAATCTGAGAACTGCTTATAATTTTTTACCTTTATATAATCTTAATATAAATGGAAGTGGTCAAGCAATTGCCATAGTTGTAGCACACGGTGATCCGGATTTGCAGCAGGATGTAAACGCCTTTGATTCGTATTACGGTTTAAATGCTCTTACGAACGGATCTAACCTTATAATAGAAGAACCGTTTGGAAGCCCTAGTTCTTATCCAATCAACTGGACATATGAAACTGCTTTAGATGTAGAAGTGGCCCACTCCTTGGCGCCCGGCGCAAAAATATACTTGATGGTAGCTCCAAATGACTCTTGGCTTTTTCAGACCGTGAACTATACAGTAAATAACATTCCTGCAAACACCATATCGCTTAGCTGGGGATCATCAGAACTTGAGTACAACCAACAGTCTATAGACTATTTAAATCCCATATTTCAATCCGCACAGTCAAATGGCATAAATGTATTCGTAGCAAGTGGTGACACCGGTGCGTATAATTCATATAATACCCCAAATGTTAACTTTCCAGCCTCTAGCCCAAATGTTATTGCGGTAGGAGGCACTACCCTTTCAATATATTCAAATGGAGATTATAAATCAGAGGTAGGCTGGAACGGGAGTGGGGGGGGACAAAGTCAATTTTTTACCAGACCTCCATTTCAACCAGACCTAAGTTCTTATCGAATGGTACCAGACGTTGCATTTGACGCTGGGACTCCTGTTTGTGTATATGCTAATTCTGGCTGGACTGCACTTTATGGAACAAGCTTGGCAGCTCCGTCATGGGCCGCAATTGATTCATTAATAAACCAAAATCTGCATGGTGATGAGGGATACCTTAATAACCATCTTTACAGCATATTTAATAGCATTGGAAATGTTGTCTTTAATAATATAACAAGTGGCTGTAATGGTTTATACTGCGCAGATGGAAAATACAATGAAGTAACTGGATTAGGTTCCCCAAAAGTATACCAACTGGTAGAAGCGCTTTCGAATACTACTTATGAGGTATATTTTAATGACCCTGTAAACGGTATCTTTAGTATAAATGGTAAAAATTACACTAGATCAACTACTTTAAAATTCGCATTTGGTCAAAAAGTGGATATTACTGCATATTCCCAGAACATTAGTTCAAACACAGAGATTCTGTTTACTTCTATGTCTGGGATTGTGAATACGGACAACCATGCCGTGTCATTTTTTATAAACCAATCCGGCACAATAAACATGAATTTTTCAGTCTATTTCCTTATAAATGAGTATAGCTACAACGGACTAAACAACAGAAGTGAATACATAAAGAATGGCAGCATGCTAACAATTTCTACAAAAAAATTGGAAAACTATTCTCAATATCAAGAAGTACTGTTGGGTTTCAACATAGACAACGGAACATTGCTACAAACTAATAATTATGCAATAAAGATATTGTCCCCATTCAATGTAAGTTTTTCGTGGATAAAAGATCCAAAAGTAACTTTTAAATTTTTAAATGGAACTACAGGGCTAGTAGCAAACATCTCCTACTATACTGCTACGCCTTTATCGAAAACTATTAAAAAAGTCTATTCCTTAGTAAGTAACGGAGGGTATATTTATTCCAACAATAATTCCGATATTTATATACATACCCAACCACAAATAATAGCTGGTAATAGATACTTAACTCCGAACCTTACAAAGAACTTTAAAAATATTATAACTGTAAATTTCATAAAAGAGTTCAATTACACTATAAACTTTTTATCAAGGCAAGGGTCCGTAATTAAACCTTCCTACTTTTATATGTCTTTTGAAAACATAACTGAAAAATACGAAAATTATTATATTTGGGCGCCAAGAGACAACGAAATTACAATCAAAAATGCAAGTTATGATGGTGTAAATTTGAACATAAACCAAACACTCCAAACAAATTCGGAGAACAATCTAAATGTTACTATGCCAGTATCAAACATAAATATAAAAGTTGTGACTATATTGGGAATTCCGGTTGTAGGAGCCAGTGTAACTATAAAAGTTGACAACGTATCTTTCAAAAACTACACAAACGTATTGGGGGGGGTTACATTTGCAAATTTACCGCAGAAAACATATAATGCAACAATAATTGCTTATAATTCAAAATTCTTTTTTAATAACCTAAATGCACTTTCCAGTACTCTATCGATTACCGCAGGCTTATACGAATTATACATAATCATTGGCATAATAATGGTCATTTTAGTGATTTTGCTTTTATTTGAGCAGATAAGGCACAGAAAATACGGTAAAAAACATAAATAAAAGCTTGCAAATAATAATATAGTAGTAATGGAATTAAAAAACAAGGATTATTCTGTTTCTAGGGAAGAGGGTGAAATAGCACTTACATACAAAGTGCCTTTAGATGTCCTTTACCCAAATCCAGAAGACAACGAAGAGATATTTGAAAAAATAATCAATGCGATAATAGAATCGGGTGATATAACCCTACTTACAATTGTAAGCGACAGAAATTATATATACACAAAAGACCAGACAAACCTGCTAAATGACCTTGCAAACAGGTATAAGGCAATACTAGAATCAGACCTGTCAAAACCTTTCGACAGTGATATACAGAAAAATTTTCCCGAAGAAGTATCAAAATTCAATTATATATTATTTAATCGCCTAAAAAGAGACCCCTTGGGTGCATATGTGCTTGGGTTAAGATTTTTAAGAGAGTTTAAAGTAAAGGAAGAAAACAATGGTTCACAATTATTTTCCACTTTTCTAGAAAAGTTCTCAACTCTAATAGCACAGATAGCAGAAATAAGGATAGTAAACAAAAACTTAAACCTTATTTTAGGTTATAAAATAGGAGATAGGCAACCTTATAGAGCAATATTCAAGCCCCTTATAAGGCCAAATTTTACATATACAAGGATAATGTCAGAGCCGCCACTTTCCGCGGTAGAACTTGAGAATTATAGATTAGGAGATGAAGACCAGACAGAAGTAACCATATACCGTATACCTGGAATGTCGCAGTACTTGTATCATCTTTCTCCCCCAGAGTTACTTCTTAATGTAGAAGAATATGATATATTGGATCAGGTAAGGAATAATTTGATTGATTATAGACCACAAGAAAATGAATTTACTGACCCGTTAAGGATGAGAGATGTTTTCTTCAAAATAAGTAAGGACATGATTGCAGAGATAAGCAGTAAAAACGGATACAGCTTAAGTTTTAAAGACATAGACAAACTCGCAAGAATACTAGTTAGGTTAACCGTTGGTTTCGGAATGACTGAGATAGTTTTGTCCGATGATATGGTAGAGGATGTATACATAAACTCGCCTATCAGCAAATCTCCCATTTTTGTCAAGCATTCAAAATATGGAGAATGCGCTTCAAACATTATACCTAATGCAAAAGAAGTTGATGCATGGTCCTCTAGGTTTAGATTAATGTCGGGCAGGGCCCTGGATGAAGGCCATCCCGTACTTGATACAGAACTAATAACGGACATGTTTAGATCAAGAGTTGCAATAGCCCAGCGCCCTCTCTCCCCTGGAGGAATAAGTATAGCATTCAGAAGGCACAGAGAAAAACCCTGGACGATGCCGCTGTTCATAAACAATAAAATGATATCTCCTTTTGCAGCCGGTTTACTTTGGTTCTGTGTAGAAGGCGCAAGAACAATCTTGATAAGCGGTACACGTGGAGCCGGCAAAACATCAATGTTAACAGCTTTGATGCTACTTCTGATGAAAAGATACAGAATAATAACAGTTGAAGACACTTTAGAGATTCCTACTGATTCATTTGTCAAATTAGGGTATGATATGCTGTCGTTAAAAGTGCAAAGCGCAATAACGGGTGAAAGGGCCGAAATGAGTGCGGATGAAGGAATAAGGACCACATTAAGACTTGGAGACAGCTCGTTGATTGTGGGAGAAGTAAGAAGCACGGAAGCAAAGGCGCTGTATGAAGCAATGCGCGTAGGTGCACTTTCAAACAGTGTTATGGGCACAATACATGGTGAAAACCCGTACGGAGTATTTGATAGGGTTGTAAACGACCTAAATGTTCCAAGAACTAGTTTCAAAGCAACGGATTTGATAGTTTCTGTTAATAAAATAAGAACTGAAGACAGGCTAAGCGAAAGGAGAAGAGTTCTTAATATAACTGAAGTAAGAAAGGACTGGACTGAAGACCCACAGTATGAAAATGGATTCGTGGATTTAGTTAAATATGATATACACAGAGACAGTCTCGACCCATCAAACGATTTACTAGAAGGTAATAGCTATGTTGTAAAGGAGATAGCATCAAGGGTAGAGGATTGGGCAGGTAACTGGGACGCTGTACTTGAAAATATAAGAGCGAGAGGGGATGTACTCGATGCCTTATCTAATTATGCAAACAAGGTTAATAACCCCTCATTATTGGAAGCTGAATTTACCTCTGCAGCAATAGACCAGTATTATGACATAATAAGCAGACTAAGAGAAGAATATGGAACTGCAGAAAGAAAAAACATTGTAAATTTATTTGATTTATGGCTAAGAAGCAAAAAGTAAAGGAGGTTATGCCTTCTGTGAAGATAGATAAAAACTTTATAGATACGTATTATACAAAAGAAAATCTAATTCCGGGCGATTTATACAAAAAGGATGAGAATGTCAGGGAAGAATTAAGGTCTCTTGAATACAAAATATTCAAGGAAAAGAACCCCACAAACTTTTCAAAAATAATAAACTTCGGCGCAAATACAATAGGTAAAGTAATAAAGTTTAATATAAACAAAGACCAAGAAAAAAAGATAAATACTCTACTTTACCTGCTTGGATACGACTTTGATGCAAAGCAGTTATACGGTTTTGGAATATTCATGCTTGTAGCTTTGATGTTTTTGGGCGTGATACTTCTAGTTTTTGGTCAGATTATAGCAGGTTTAGTGCTTATGTTTTTGGGCGTTATCTCATTTGTAGGCGTCCAGATTTTCCCACAGCAACAAATGACTGTTAGGTTAAGTAAGTCTTCGAGTGATCTTGTGACTATGATTCTTTATATGGTTATATTTATGCGGCAGACTCCGAATTTAGAAGGAGCTGTGCAGTTTGCTTCGGATAACCTTACGACTTATTTAGCGCTTGATCTAAAAAAACTTATCTGGGATACAGCAGCAAGAAAATACAATAACATAAAGGAAGCTTTGGATGAATATTCAAAGAGGTGGGCAAAATCAAGCCCAGCATTTACAGATGCACTTTTTCTTATAGAAAGCTCGACTTCGCAAGAAACAGAAGAAGCAAGATTAGGATTACTAGATGAAGCTTCTGATAGGATACTGGGTGGAACCTTTGAAGCAATGACAAAATATGCTTCATCGTTAAAAGAACCACTAAACACAATATATATGATAGGAATGGTGCTTCCAGTTTTAGGACTGGTGTTAGCCCCGATGCTAATGGCATTCGTTGCGGTACCGGATTTCGGCTTGCTGCTTGCATTGATGTACGATGTCGGATTGCCTTTGATGGTCTATTTCTTGATAAGAAATAAGTTATTAACAAGGCCAAGCGGATTTGGAGCACCAGATATAAACAATATACCTAACATACCTAAGGTTGGTAATTTTTTTGTGAAAATGGGAAAGAAAAACATCAGCATAAGCGCGCTTTTGCCTGCTATACTTATATTCATTCTTTTCATGCTGCCCGTTTACTTCCTTTACCCTCTGCTTTTAAAATTCGGCCCGACTCAAATATATGTTTCGATGTTCATAACTGCAGCCATAGGATTTTCAATAGTGGTTTACCTTAAACTTTCTGTCATCCAGCTTAAAGAAACCGAAGAAGAATTAAACTCAATAGAGTCTTCATTCGGCGCAGCAATGTCCCAAATGAGTTCTTTCCTTGCACAGGGTTATCCTCCAGAAGCTACACTTGTAAAGGTAGAAGAGAACATGAAAGACACCCCTGTTTCAGAATTCTTTGATGTAACAATCAACAATATTAGAAAATTAGGTATGTCTTTGAAAGACGCATTTTTCAATGCAACTAATGGCTCTACCCGCTTTTTCCCTTCCCCAATGATTCTAGCGTCTACAAAGATTTTCCTTTCGGCTGCAGCAAAAAGCGTAAGAAATGCTTCAGTAGCCACGGCTTATGTTTCAAAGCATCTTACAAACTTGCGTAGGATAGAGGAACAGGTGCGCTCGCTTCTAGAAGAGGTCACCTCTGGAATGCGTGTAGAAGTTGGATTAATAAGCCCCGCAATGGCAGGAATAGTAGTTGGGTTAACCACATTGATAGGTACTGTGCTTACTTCGCTTTCAGGAAGTATAAACTCAATACAAAGCGCTGCAAGTACATCATCAAGCGGCAGTGTTTCATCAGTGGTTCCATTTGCATTCAGTTTATTTAATTTAAGCGGGGGAGCAATACCTTTGTACACTTTCCAGATTATAATAGGGATATATATTGTAAGCTTAAGCCTTATAATAGGGTATGCAGTATCAACTATATCACAGCCTGGTGACAGAATACTGATGAGGGACACAATGGCATCGATGCTCCTGATTTCAATAGTATTGTATATATTAATAGCATTTATAGTGACATTGGTATTTGCATCGGTAGGTGGATTAGTAATAAGCGCTACCCACATCTAATTAATGTCTGTTTTTAAGTTCGTTTAAAGAAACTAAATCTATTATTAATTTTGCCGCCAGTATCTCTGTTATGTTGTTATCGCTTAATGGCCGGGTCTCCATTATATCCATTCCAACTAAGGCTGAATTACGTATTATGGCAGAAGCATAATTAAGAAAATCTCTGTAAAGTATTCCATTGGGCTGGGGTGTCCCAACACCTGGAGCTATGGAAGGATCAAAAACATCCATGTCAATGCTAATGTAAACTTTCTTGCCTCTTATCAAATTAATTAACGAATTTATACTTGTATCATCATTTATTTTGTCCTTTGTTATTACCAACAGTTTTCTTTTTATCAATTCCTCTTTTTCCTCCAAATTCAAGCTTCTTATACCTATCAAAGAAACATTGTTTCTGAGATTAACTAACCTTGCATTGCTGGCATGGTTTATCTCCAACTTTAAGAAGTCTGGTTTGAAATCGGCATGCGCATCAAATATAATGAACTCGACATCTTCCCCGAAAGCCAATGAAGCCCCGTATGTTGCAGTATGCTCTCCACCTATCAATACGGGTATTTTACCCGCAGAAACGAGGTCTGATGTGCTTAAATTTATCACTTCCATTGCATTTCTTATGTCTCCGCTCAATTCAAGTTCATTAAGAGTGAATATCTTATCTTTAAGCTCATAATCCACCTCAAAATCGTAATTTTCCAGAGAACGCGATGCCTCAATGACAGATCTTGGGCCGAATTTTGTTCCTTTCAGGTATGTTGTCGTTATATCTAATGGCACAGGTACTACTACATACTTAGCGTCATTGAAGCTAACTACTTCTTCCAAAAACGAATCTTTACCTTCATTTAAAAGCATACTACCATCAATACACCCCTAATTTTTAATGCTTATGTTTTTCTGTTGGCCGTACATTTCCACTATATCTTTTACAGTATTTGCATCCTCTGCTTTCTTATCCGTACGTATGAAAGATACCGCTCTTGGAAATCTAAGCGCATAGCCTATGCCATCTTTCATGCCTGCGGTATGCGTTGGGCTCCTGGTGATTTCGTCTGCCTTTACCGCTATCACGTATTTTGGAACCACCCAAACGTCAGGTTGCATTATGCTATCAACTCTTGCTGGTTTATTGTCTACCTTTATTTCATTCAGTATTTTGAAAAGCTGCTTAAACTGCTCCTCTGAGAAACCAGAACCCACTTTTGTTATGCTTTTAAATTTGTCTTCATTTGAGTCATATACTCCCGCTAATACCGCCCCTAATCCGAAATCTGCCCTTTGGCCTCTGCCTTTGAAATAACCTAAGATTACAAGGTCTATGGTGTCATTCAATTTTGATTTATATGACCGTTTCATTTTTATCCAGTTGAAGTTCCTGGCACCTGCAGAATACTGTGAATCTAAGCGTTTTGCGACTATCCCTTCTAAGCCTTCTTCAATTGTAAGGTCAAAGAACTTGTCTATCTCCTTTTCATCATCGGTTATTATCATTTTTGTCTTGGATATTGTTTTTGTATTTGAAAACAATTTATCCAATATTCCTCTTCTTTCTATGTAGGGCTCGTTTATCAGGCTTTTCTTATTGAAAAGCATTATATCAAAAACGAAAAGCCTTAATGGTAATTCCTGAGAAATCTCTTCAACATTGTGCTTCCTCTTCCTTTGTATTGTTATCTGAAATGGATATAGAACGTTTGTATTTTCATCATATGTTAAGGCTTCCCCGTCTATTATTAAATCCTGACAGTCTATCTTCTTAACTTCCTCCACTATCTCTGGCATAAAATGTGTTATATCTTCCAAGTTTCTGGAAAAAACCCTTACTTCTTTGTCTTTCTTATGGACTTGTGCCCTGAAGCCATCTAGCTTCTGATCAATCGCGCATTTACCCATTCTTTCCAAAATTTCCTTTGAAGAGCCTAATCTTTCTGCTAATGCAGGCCTTATTGGTTTCATCGCATTTATCTCAAATTTGTTTATTCCTTCTTTCCCTTTTGAATAAAGAACTTCTGCAACGTAACCTAGATCAGAACAAAGATTAAATGCTCTTTCTATATTGGATTTGAATTCCCGGCTGCCAGTTCTTGCTTTTGAAAGAGCTTCCATTATGGTTGCTTCCCCGACGCCTAAACGCAATTTTCCCATCACAAAGCGTATAACAAACTTAGATTCTATAGGGGAGAGATTGGATATAAGCTCTGACAGTTCCTTTATCTTTTCATCGACGCTTCCATCTCCTGAAATCTTCGCTATCTTCAAAAGTTTACTGTATACCTCTGTAATGTCAGTTTTCTTGTTATTAGTAGTATTTGATTCCCTCTCTGCCACTTCTCCCAGATCACCTACCTTTTTGTATTCCTCTAGTATTCTAGAGGCCGGTTTATTATATGCAAGAGCTATGGCTTTCTCCACCATTTTATCAGCTATCCCTAATTGAATATCATAAAAAGGCGGAAGCAACTGCTCTTGTATAAAATTTACAGTATAGTTTATTTCTTCGCTCTTTGTCTTTGAGAAAACCTCTGAAAGGATATCTATCATCTCAAGTCTTTTCGAGGTCTTCTCCAATCTAAGCAGATAATTGCAAAGCTCTTCGAATAACATATTTTATTTATTCTTTCTATATTTTTATACTCTATATGTAAGATTTGTTGTAGGTTTATTCTACGGATATTATAAATTATTATTTAAGCTACGCTGCCAAAACTTACGGAAGGCATAATATCGTTAGGAGGTAAGTTTCTTATATCAAACCAATAAAAGGTTGGAGTTGAACTATCGTTTATATCGCCAACTGCAAACCAATTCTTACCAAAGTAACTGCTCGCAACAGGTCCTGATGTTATGGTGAGAGTATTATAATTAAATTGATAAACAAAACCATCTGTTGAATTCAAAAAACCCGAAAAGGAAGGGTAACCGATGTTATCTGATATAGTATAAGTCCCACCCTCACCATATAGTGTTGTACTCCCCGATACACCTAATAAGTTAAAATATCCTGGTCCAGGAGTACAATACGGCCCCCCTCCTTCTTGTATGTAAAGTGCTTTAACATCTTGAGTAAACGGCCCAGATCCCCAATCAAACGCTTCTTTAGTCCCTAAATTGCTTAAATTATACGTGTATTGAATGAAAGCACATCCATAACTAGAAGGAGATAAAGGAGCAGTACAAGTTACACCATTATCTATTGTACAAGTACTACCAGAACTTAAGGAATAATGCCAATTTTGTGGAAGAGCAGTACCATTAAAATTTACATAATAATTAAATACTTTTGACCCAGTATCATATTCCGCATAACTTGAAGAAAGCTGGGGAGCTTCACCGTCATTAAAATTGTTGAATAGATTTGTTGTTGATGGAGCAAAGCCGACATATACCGTTTCCGATGAGC
>JAJZOB010000005.1 GCA_021852135.1 Nanobdellota archaeon | reverse complement strand
TAACATTCTAAACAGGATAATGGCTGGAAGATCAATAAACTTCTTTGTTTCTTATAATTCCACGCTTTTTCTTCCTTTTTCGGGATTTACACTGTTTAATCTTCCAGTAAACATAACTTTAGCAAATGTACAGGTTATAAACGGCACAAATGTAACCGTTAATTATAGTTATTCTGGTTTTTCAAACAAAGTAAAAGAAAACAGCAACTTTTCTCTCCCTGCTAACTTTGGTTACAATTTACCAGCAGGCGGGTCTGTAACGCTTACTTTTTCAGGAGAGATAAATCTTGGTAATGGTTTATTGTCGCTGCAACTTATTCCTGGAACCCAGTATGGTCTTTATCTTCAGGGAACTAACGGGGCGAGGGCTTCCTATACTGTAAACGCAACAAGTTAATCCTAATTTTTATTGAACTTTAAGAAAATTTTTTTAGGTATTTTTATATAAGCGGTGGTAATCCCTTCCTATCCCTTATTTGTTTTACAACATTAGGGTAGATATCTCTAGGTAGTTTTCTAAATGTTTCCCCTGCCAAAGACCATGAACCTCTCCCTTCAGTAGCGGATCTGAGCTCATTTGTGAAGTTGAAAGTAGACGAAACGGGCATTTCTGCCGTTATAACTGCCTTGTTTCCTTCTTCTTTTACGTTGTCAATTACACTTCTTTTCGACTGTATCAATGCGCTTACATTGCTGAGGTTTACCATCGGCAAATCAACTCTTATTATCTGTATTGGTTCCAAAAGTATTGGGTTAGCCTGCAAAACGGCATCCTTTACTGCGTCCCTTACTGCCGGTATGACCTGTGCAGGACCGCGATGAATAGCATCTTCATGCAAAATCATATCGGTTAATACTATTTTTACTCCACGTACTTCTTCTCTTGCCTGTGGTCCTTCTTTCATAACTTCATTGAAAGATTCTATGCACATCTCTATTACCTCACCTATGTGTATTATTCCTCTTGTTCCATCTACAAGCATGTTATCTCCGTATATGGCCGCTATTTTCTTAGCTTCTTCTCTTTCCATGCCTGCTTTTATAAGCAAGTTTATATTTTCAGGAGTAAATGTCTTTATCTTTCCAGTCGGCATGCCTTCATCGTTCAATGCTTCTATAACTTCCTGCGATAAAGGCTCAGCATATAGGTAGAAACGGTTGTGCTTGTTTGGCGATTTGCCTTCAACGATAGGACTTTTAGTGGAAATGCTTTCTTTGTAAACTACTATAGGCTGTGAACTTACTATATCTATACCATATGTTCTCCTAAGTTTGTCTTCAACTATTTCAAGATGGAGTGTACCTAAACCTGCAATTAAATTTTCACCGGTTTCGTGGTTTATCGACACTTTTAAAGCAATATCATATATTTCCTGTTCCCTTAATGCCTGTATCAGTTTAGGCAAATCTTTAGGGTTCTTAGGCTCTATGGCTTTTACAACTACCGGCTGAAGGGAATGCTTTATTGGTTCAAATGGAGTAGTGTCCTGCTTTTCGGCGGAGCTTAGTGTTTCACCTGAGATTATGTTCTTAAGGCCGGCCATTCCTATTTGATTGCCGGCAAGTGCGCTTTCTACCTGGAATCTTTGCGGGCCCTTCCATATATATATCTGCTGGACTTTGTTGATTTGCTTGTTGTTTACCAGATAAACGTCCTGCCCCCTGATAATCTTTCCGGAAAATATTCTTCCTACGGCTATTTCGCCTGCCTGCGGGTCTATCTCTATGTTAGTAACTGAAATCATTAAAGGCCCATTTGGATCGCAGGCTATCAATGATTTGCCAACTTCACTGTCTAATTCGCCATGCCATACTATTGGTATCCTATACTTCTGCGCTTCTACAGGGTTAGGAAGGTGCTCTATGACCATATCTAGCAGTACTTTGTGAACAGGAGTTTTCCTGGAAAGTTCCTTTATTTTTTCCTTGTCATTTGAAGTGTAAGTCTCATATACATCCTTGAATGACAAACCAGTATCTTTCATTCTTTTAAATGACAATGCCCAATTATCTCTCGATGCACCGAATGCAACGGTATTATCCTGTACTGCAACCTGCCACTTTCCTTTAACGTCATCCGGCGCCAAGTCATTTATGAAGGAATTGATCTGCGTTATAAGTTTAATCAAATGCTTCTGCATTTCTTCGGGTGAGAAACGCATTTCTGTTATAAGTCTGTCAATTTTATTGATATAAAGTATAGGTTTTACTTTGTCCCTTAACGCCTGTTTTAAGACCATTTCGGTCTGTGGCATTACTCCTTCAACTGAGTCCATTACCACTATTGCACCATCTATTGCCCTTATAGCACGGGTAACATGTCCTCCAAAATCTACGTGTCCGGGAGTATCTATAAGGTTGATAAGGTATTCATCGTTTTCGTTTCTCTCATAAACCATGTTAACGTTTGAAGATTTAACGGTCATCTGTCTTTCCTGCTCTACTTTTTCAGAATCCAAATAAAGCTGTTTACCGGCTTTTTCTTCAGAAAGCATTCCGCAGCCTGCAAGCAAAGTATCACATGTGGTAGTTTTACCATGATCTACGTGCGCTATGACACCTATATTCCTAATTCTGTCTTGCTGATTCATCAGCCGCATCACTTTATCCGTCAATGATTCTTTTTCAGGCATTAAAAGTTCACCTTTGGTTTTATCGTTATTTTTAGATTTTGTAACTTATACTATTTATACTTGCCGTTTTGCAGATTAAAGCTTTGGAAAGTATTTTTGTTTTGTGGGTTTTGCAGAATTTAGGCCTTTATTAGGCAAAAATGAAAGTAAATAACCTTAGAAAAAGATAAGATGTAAATTTTAATGGAAAAAATAAAAACTAAAAAATAAAAAAAACTCTTTATAAAAAAGGATCAGAAGAATTAAACCGTTTTAACGGCTGAATTGGCGGTAATATTTATTTTATTAAAGAGATCTTACCTCTTCTTTTTTCCTTTTTTAGCTGCTTTTTTCTTTGTTGCCATGTCCATAAAATTCACTCATCATATAAATAATTTTTTGGATTTTTTAATCCGTTTAATACACCAATATCTGATACCCTTGACTTGCAAATCCGCTGATACCCATGAAATGTTCATGGTTTCCAACAAAACAAGAGGTTTCAAGATTTAAGGCTGCAAGAGCGCCTCCTAAATTAAGTTCATCTGCGCAATAACCGCAAATAGAGTAGGGGATCTTAAGGTCATCTTTTAATTCTTTCATCAGCGCTTTTATCTTCTCATTGTTGGTCAGAAATGCCTGAAGTCCAAAGCTTGCAAACCACAATGCTATGGTGTTACCTGCCTGTTTAAATTCGACAGCATTTGAAAGCGCATTGAAAACACGGAATGCGCCTTCTTCATCTTTAT
>JAJZOB010000030.1 GCA_021852135.1 Nanobdellota archaeon | reverse complement strand
AGGTGAGATAATTGCCCTTATTTGATCAATAGAAGCTGGAGAAACGTCGATTATCATCCTTAAGTAATCATCCCTTATGTTAAGATTTAAAGCGGAAAGTTCTTCAAATACGCTATCAAAGCTATCTATCTTTATGTTCTTCTGTGTATGATCCAGCAGTTTTTTACCTATTTCTGAGCCCTTGTCTACAAAATCAAGATATTTCTCCTTTACCTCTGTTTCGCTTAAAAACTTCTCATCGATTATTTGGTATTCCATATCAGAGCCTTTTCATATGAACTGGTAAAAGGTCTATCCTTTTAAGGTTTTTACCCTGTTGTTTTACCTCCACAGTATATGCTTTTCCCTTCTTTTCTACTATTCTACCAACCGAACCGAAAAAGCTTCTCTGGGGGAGGTTTCTCTGCACCCTTGAATCTGGGTCTACTATGATTTTATCGCCTATCTCAAAGGACTGCAAGGCTTTCTTTATGTCTACCTTTCCTTTTTCTTTTACATCAAGCTTAAGCCTTTTCCTTGAACGTTTGTGCAAACCATTTCCTGTTATTGACATAATTCTATTTTATAAAGCTCCTTAGTATTTATACTTTTTTAAGCGCGAGTACAAGTGCGGATTTGAACTGGCAGTAAAGTGCAGAGGGAGGGATTTGAACCCTCGAAGGCCTAAGCCATAAGGTCCTTAGCCTTACACGTTTGACCGCTTCGCTACCTCTGCATGATAGTTTAAAATAAGCTTATAATAAAACGCTTACTATTTGATAACCTATTTATAATATAAAAATAGTTTTATACGTTTAAAACGATTTTAAAATCATGGTATTGAACATAATAATAGAGATTCTTGTAGTATTATCAGTATCGATAATAATGGGGGAGCTGTTTGAACAGCTTAAATTTCCGTCGGTTGTCGGCTACCTTATAGCAGGTCTAATGATAGGTCCATTCATTTTTAATTTCATACAGAATAATAGTGAATTGCAGGCCCTTTCTTCCCTTTCGCTTTTCTTCATAATCTTTTTGTTGGGAATAGAGATGAAAACGGAATCGGTTATAAAATACCTTAAGCCTTCCATTAAAATGTCAACTACAGGTTTTATTCTGCCATTAGTTCTTTCTACGCTTCTTTCTGTTGTTTTATTGCACTTTGGATTAAGGCAGGACTTTATAGTTTCGCTGTCAATAGCAGTACCCTCAATATCAATCGTATCTGTCCTTGTAATGAGGTACCGACTTGCAAGGGATCCGAAAGGAATAACAATTATAGGCTCAGTGGTTATAACGGATGTAATAGCATTTCTACTGCTTGGGATAACCTACAAAACGGCATTGAACGCAATATTGGTAGTGATCTATTTCATAATTTTCCTTATGGTATTCTTGAATGTAGACAAGATACTTAACAGAGGAAGCAAGAAACTAAGAATGCGGCTTACAAAATCAAGAAAGATACTGAAAAGCGAGCACTTCGGATATGCAATGATAATAATCATAGGATTGCTGATCGGAGGGATATCCCAGCTCATAGGTATAAACTACATAATAGGGGTTTTCTTTGCCGGCTTGATAATACATGAAGGACTTATAGGAAGAACTCTGTTCAGAAAGGTTAGGAAGACAATAAAAAGGATGAACGATGGATTCTTCATACCTCTTTTTTTCAGCATAGCTGGAATCAACGTTGCATCATTTCACTCTTTGGAAGGTTTCCTTCCGGCAATACTGGCCATATCTCTTGCCGTGATAACTTTTTCAATAGTGCTAAACTACTTTTCATCTGGAAGAATCATGAAAATAAAGAAAAAGCCCTGGAAGATAAAAACCAGCGCAATAATAAATGGGAGGGGGGCAGTAGGTATAGCAATTGCAACAGTCGCATTTGAGATAGGCGTAATAACAAATTCAGCTTATTCAATAGCAATACTTGCAACCATAATCATATCAATAGTAGCCACTTCGCTTCTACGCAATGCTTGATAGTCGCTAGATAATAATCATACAAAAAATATAATCTCCTAAAATTAAAAATGGCTATTTGCGGATTAATTCAATGCTGACTTGCGCAAAGTACTTTTTATGTATTTTATAACTTCATTATAGTTGGTAGATTTACTATAGTCTGTGAAAGCTCTTCTTTCCACAGTTTTGGACCAATTACCCCAATTTTGTCTTCAAATGCTTTATTGGAGAATTTTACGTTACCAAGCTTCTTGTTTATAATGTCAAAATCAAATTGCAGCTTATTACGGTTAAGTATGAAATATACATCATAAAGGTCTCTTGATTTATTCCTCGAGTATATTGCTCTAACTTTTTCTGCTAGTATCTGGGGGCAGTATGAAATTAACAGATATTTTGACCTCTTTTGATGCATGCAAAATAAATAATTGGGGTGGCTGGGATTTGAACCCAGGTCAACTAACCCCCGAAGCTAGCATCATACCAAGCTAGATCACCACCCCATATAGCATACTTATTATATAAATCCCTAATTAATCTTTCTGTATTCAGGGTAAGTACCGATTTGCATTATTACACTATCAGTTTTAACTGCTACTCCTTTTTTAACGGTTTTTATTTCCTCTGTCGACAATACAGATTTGCCGAGTGCTATAAGCTCTCCTTTCAGTGTCATTATCCCTATGATTTCATCTTTTTCGAAATTAGTAAGTTTAACTATACCTGGAACAGCAAGTGGAGAACCATGACATATTGGATCTACTGCTGTATCGGAGATGAAAACCTTTGGTAAAAAGTCTATCGCTGACTCTATGCTGCCAAGGCATTTGTTTAACAGCCTATCATCATTTTCCTTTTCATAAAAATAGACTGCATCCTCTAAATCTTGCAGTGTAACCAAGTTGTCTTTTTCTGACAACGTTGAAACCTTTGTTCTTCTTAGCTCCGTCATGTGTGCACCAACTTTTAGCTCTTCCCCCATGTCATGTATGAGCTTTCTTATGTATGTTCCAGATTCAACGCCAACTTTAAAAAGTACATTCTTTCCGTCTATCTCTAATATCTCGGAATAGTATATTTCTCTCTGTCGATACTGCCTTTTAACATGCGATCTAACGGGAGGCAACTGCATTATTTTTCCTATGAATTTATTGAACGTATCTCTAAGTAGTTGCTCATCAACTTCACTGTGCAGATGCATCAGAGCTATGTATTCCTTTCCTCCAAAAAGAAGCACTGGGAGAACCTTCGTAGCGTTGTTTATGGCCAGCGGCAAAAGACCGGTTACGTTGGGATTTCTTCAATCTTCTAAAGTCCCTGAGTAACCCATCTTCTTGGCACCTAATGTTGCCATAAGGTTCTTTGCTATGTAGGCTGCGGTCTTTGACCTTATACCTGATGGCTTGTCCAGCAGTATAAAACCGTAGTTTATCCTCTCCTTTATGCTTCTGTCCTTTGGAGGAAAGGAATACATAGC
>JAJZOB010000027.1 GCA_021852135.1 Nanobdellota archaeon | reverse complement strand
AGCAGCAATAAACATAAGAAATTTCGGTCTTAATCAAATAGGATTAAATCAAATACCCTCGGACAGAGGGGAATATAAGCCTGTGGAGAATTCTCTGACGGCGGAACTCGTTAAGATGAAAATCAAAGCAAGGTCTACGAGCCATGATTCAGAGAAGCAGGAACTATACGCTATGAAAAAGCTCAAGCTTTTAATAGGAGCTGAAAGTCCATGAATTCATTCATGAGAGGATGTCACGTTATAGCCCTGTAGTGTAGCGGCCAAGCACGAGGGCCTTTGGAGCCCTAGACACCGGTTCAAATCCGGTCAGGGCTAATAAATAATATGGGTAATGGTATCTAAAAGAAATGGCGCTGCTTTAAAGAGTTTTTCAAAAGTTTATAAATTTGTGTTGCATATTTTTTCTGTAGGCTTTTATTTTTCATTCTCTGAATTATGCAACAACCGAGCCTGTTGCATAAATATCCTCCTAGACCATAAATCCAAGTAAATCTTTTCCATGTTTTGCCTTTGCCAGCTTAAAGTCTAAGTTATCTTAAGCAGCTTGTTGTACATCAAACATTTGATGAGCATCTCTTTCCTCAGGTTATTCCGCTTCCTGGAGGAAGCGTGTCCTCCAAATATTGCTTTAAAGGTAGAATAGAACCTCTCAACCGAGTTCTTTTGCCGTATCCACTCTTTTCCTTCCATTTATCCTGATGATATTTTATCTTGTTTTTATCCACACAAATTCATCAGCAGGAAGGAAACGCATCCTTCCTTTCAGTCTATTCGTTTTAATACCGAATTGCTCTATGACGGCTTTCCACCTGGCAGAACTTTCTCCCTGCCTAATTGAGAAGTTCTTCCTTATCCTTATGCCACTTCATAAGGAATCTAAAGGCACTGGCTTGACTATTTCAGTCTCAGAATAAACAAAGGGTTTCCCCCTCTTTCCTTTGTTCATCTGCAGCAGCTCTATCACACTGTCTCCAACTATCTTCTTCAGTTCGTCTATAACAAACTGTAGTTTTTTCTGGACTAAATCTTTAAATCCTTTCACTGCTTCTTCATTCATAAATACCTAATAGGAGGCATTTGTTTGATTTATCGTTTATTGCAGGCTGTTAGTAATTGAATTATGCAACAGCCTCCACCAAGTACAAAGTATAAATTTTCTAAACTACTTAATTATATCACAGATAAATTTAGAATATGACACTTAACACAAATATCAAATTTAGTTCTATGAAGAGAAAGATTCAAGTTTTAGATCGATTTGAAGGATATTGTCCAGTATGTGGTAGGAAAACGCATCAGATATTAGCCTACGTTTATCAAAAAGAAAAAATACCAATTATCGCAGTTGTAGTGGCTGTAAGACGTTACTTACCTGCATTTTATGGAGTAATATGTGAGAACTGCAACACTGTTCTAAGATCAACAGGATACTCAAAAGAAATCGCAAAGAGATATGAAGGAGGTGCGTTTAGCTTCAAGCATAAGTTAGCATTGGAACAAAAACTAAGAAAAATGGAGATAAGATTTATTAAAACTATGAAAAATCCAAAATAATTCAAAAAATAAAGAAAAGACCGTTGAAAACTCTATCTGAGTTAAAAGTTAAAACTACTCTAAGCGCTTAAGTCGCATGAAAATTCAAAAACATAAGATGAAAGTATAAAAACAAGAGAATGCAACAAATAATATGGCATACATTAAGCCAATAACCTTTTTTCTTGCTTTTAGCATCACAGTAATAACATTGCTATCTACTTCTTTATATTTCGTAGCAGGTGCTTCAGTTCCATCGCAAAGCATTGTTATCAATCATACAGCGTCGGTTTTTTCCTCCCAATCTCTCAGTATGTATCTGCAGTCCATTAAGAATTCCACTGTAGTTGTAAACGGATATGTGAGCGGGGCAAATTATCTTGTATGGAACTGGGGGAATGATCAAACCACCATTGGCTTCTTCCCACAGACACACACCTATTCCAAAACGGGCTCGTACAACATTACAGTCAGTGCTTATAACAATGGGAGTTGTACGCCTTATGCAACGAGTTCGATTAGAGTCAACGTATCTAAACTGAGTACGGCCCTTCCAGAAAACAAAAGTGGGGTTTCGTATCCTTTTTCAGTTCATTACTCGCCCTATGAAACGATTCCAGCAAACGGAACCAAAAATTTATTTTTTAGCACCGAAAGCTCCCCTTCTGGACTGAGTTTTGGTGTGTATAATGGCAGTACTTTAATAAAGATTTTACAGAACGGTAAGACATTGTACAATTCTATTATCAATGGCAGTCCATTTAATTATGTAATTACAAAAGGGGGATCAAGCTTTGGCTATGTAAATTTTAATTCAGTGGGATGCGTAGAAATGCAGGTAAAAGGGGAAGGCAAATCAGGTGCAGTGTTTGCGTATAATGCATACAATTACAGCATAAATAATGCTACAGCATCCCTTATAATGTACCCACCACAATTTGCTGTAAATATAGGTCCATCTCGGACTCCTCAGAACGCAGGTATGTCATTTTTGCTGAGAGCGCCAGTCTACTCAAAACCTACCCCACTAGCGATATGGATAGGGGAAGGATTTTCCTCAGGTGAAAAAGAGTGGTGGGCACAGATAGGGTTCAATAACTGGAGAGGTAATTATATGACTTCGTACGCGGGTTGGGGTATCTTCTCAAACATATTCGGTAACATCGGAGGTACAGATTTCAATTATTCGCTGATTGCAGGTGATACCTACAACTTCACTATGGTTCTTAAAAACAACACAACGTGGGCTTTTCTGGTCAATGGCACCAATATAGTTGAAGGTGACTTGACTGGCTACTTTAACACTACAAGTGCTGTAGCAAACGAAGGCGCGGATTTGGGTCTAGAGACCTTAACTGCAGCTACAGATAGCGTTAATATAACAAACGAGATTTTGATACCATCAATGATGGAATTTAAGATAAATGGAACCTGGACTAAGCCGATATCTTTGCGTGTTATGGCGATAGGAGAAAATTGGTGGAATGGGGTTGCACCAATATCCAATGGTATCGCGCTATGGGGCATAAGTGGTAATCTCCAAAACAGCTTTATACCTCCGGGAGCTCTGTATTTCAACGACTCTTTGGCACCTCTCTATGCCGTTACCCTCTATAATACTTCAATGTTACAAAGCCTAAACACTTCTACGAATAAAAGCAAATCCGGCAATACTACTTATAAAACACCTACATCCGGAAGTACCGATTCATTAACTATTCTTTACACCTTCTTTGTAGCCTTTATAAGGGCCATACTAAATTCGATAACCGCTCTATTAAAAGCACTTTAAAATTGTTAGGTATAAATTAATATTTCCTTACCAGATTTCATTTAATTAGTAATCCTCCGCAGCACATCTTTGCCAAAAAATACTGTACGAGCTGTTTAGGATATATAGTTATTTGATCTAACGCTGGAAACGCCC